>NZ_JBVVAK010000238.1:0-9105 GCF_055792825.1 Microvirga sp. GN3 | reverse complement strand
CGTGGAAGATGTCGGAGGACAGCAGCACCACCGGAGCCTTGCCGGTGTTCTTCCACCAGTGCTGGACACCGCGCTTCTCGACCGAGACCTCGCCGGCCTTGTGCAGGATCGGCACGGAGCAGTTGCTGGCGTACTCCTCGATCGTGCCCGAGACGATGTAGATCAGAGCCGGCCGGTCCTCGTGGCTGTGCCAGGGCACGACGCCGCCGGGCTGAACTACCAGCCGCCGGGTCCGCAGCTGGCGGTCCGTGAGGTTCACTTTCTCCTTGGACAGGTCGATGGAGGCGAGAACCGTGTCGGTCACGCCCTTGGGCTTCGTCTCGCCCATTGTGAGGAAGCCGGGGCTCACCTTGTCCGCCGGGCACTCCCCGGCACTTGCGGGAGCGGCGAGAGCGGTGCCCACCACGAGAGCAGTCGCGAAAAGGCCATGCCGGACCATAAGACGGCCTTGAAGTGTGTTCAGCATGTCGATGTCTCCTCTGTTCCGCCGCGCTGAAGGGGAGGCATCCAGGTGGTGCCGGCGCGATGCGGTGACCTGATGGTCGAGCAGACGGATGCGCATGTGAAATGCCGAGCAAGCTTGAATTCCATAGCCAAAAGCTATCACCACAGCAGGCTGCTCCAGGGTAATCTGAGGCTGGGCTGCGATTGCGTGCGCGGTTGGCCGCGGTCGAAGTGACCAGTTTTCGCGGAGGAGACCCCCGATGGAAATGCACCAGATCCGGTATTTTCTCGCTGTGTGTGAGGAGCTCAACTTCACCCGGGCGGCAGAGCGCTGCCATGTGGCCCAACCCTCCCTGACCCGGGCCATCAAGCTGCTCGAGGAGGAGTTGGGCGGGCAGCTCTTCCATCGGGAGCGCACCAACACTCATCTGTCGGAGCTTGGGCGCATGGTGAAGCCGCACCTTGAGGAGGTGTATGCCCAAGCACAGGAAGCCAAGCGGCAGGCGCTCGACTTCACCAAGCTCAAGAAGACCAGACTAAGGCTCGGGGTGATGTGCACGATCCAGCCGGATGAACTCATCGATCTGGTCAGTGGCCTCCAGGTTCGGCACCCGGGGATTGAGCTTGAGGTCGTCGATGCGAGCGCGGCCCAGTTGGAGGACCGGCTTCTGAACGGGGACCTGGAGGTGGCCATCTACTGCATCCCCGGGCAGGAGCCGGATGAGCGCTTGCATTACATGCCGCTGTTCCGGGAGCAGTTCATGATCGTCGTTGCGCCGCATCACCGGCTGGCGCTCCACAACACCATTCGTCCAAGCGACCTTACGGGTGATCGCTACCTCAACCGGGTCAACTGCGAGTTCTACTGCTATGCCGGAGCGCTCTGGCGCGAGCACGGGTTTGAGGGCTGCGAGACTGTCTATCGCAGCGAGCGCGACGACTGGCTCCTGGCGATGATCGCCGCCGGGCTCGGCTTCGGCTTCATGACGCAGAGCTGCGCCAAGCATCCTCTGGTGGTGTGCCGCCCCATGGTCGATCCGGAGTTCTGGCGCGAGGTCAACCTGGTGACGGTTCGGGGCCGCCCACATTCACCCGCGGTCGGCGCGCTGGTGAAGGAAGCAATGCGGGCCCGCTGGCTCGGCCAGCCCGCGATTGCGGCAAGAGCCGAGAAGGGGCGGGCCGCTGCCGACGAGTCATCCTACGAAACGGCCGAATGAGGACTATGCTGCCCCCTGCAGCGGCACCTTCGCCCTGGCGGCACTCGGCGTTCGTTCCTCAGGTTCAGGATCAGAACCCGTGATGAGGCGTGTGCCGTGCTGAAAGCTGAGGTAGGTCCAGGCCCAATTCAGCGCCACGACCAAGCGGTTGCGGAAGCCAATCAGGAAGTAAATGTGGGCTAGGCTCCAGAGCCACCACGCCAGATAGCCGCCGAGACGGATCCAGCGGAACTGCACCACAGCCTTCTTTCGGCCGATGGTGGCGAGCGATCCCGGATCACGGTAGCGGAAGGGTGGGAGATCGCCTCCGGCAAGCCTGGTCCGGATCAGCCTCGCGACATACCTTCCTGCTTCGCCACGGGGGCGACGCCTGGGAGGGGCTTCCCGTCCATGTCGCGCACATGGGCTGTATCGCCGATCACGCAGATGTTCGGGTGGCCGGGCACGCTCAGATCCGGCGCGACTTTGACACGCCCAGCCCGGTCCGTTTCGGCCCCGAGCCATTGACCGGCGTGTGAGGCCTGCACGCCCGCGGCCCAGATGATCGTGCGTGTCCCGATCCGCTGATCTCCGAGTGAGACACCAGCGTCATCACAGTCGGTAACAGCGGTCAAAACGTGGACCTCGACCCCGAGCTCTCCCAGCGAGCGCCGGGCCGCCTCCGAGAGATGCTCTTCGAAGATCGGGAGGAGGCGAGGACCCGCTTCGACCAGGACGATGCGAGCATGCGTCGGATCAATCGAGCGGAAGTCGACCGCAAGAGCCTTGCGAGCCAGTTCGGCGATGGCTCCCGCAATCTCCACGCCCGATGCACCACCGCCGACAATTACCAAGGTGAGTAGGCGGCTGCGCTCCTCCAGATTTGTCTCAAACTCGGCCTTTTCGAACGCCAGCAGGATCTTCCGGCGCAGGCCCGTCGCGTCGTCGATCGTCTTGATGCCTTTTGCAAACGCCTCCCAGTTATCATGCCCGAAATAGGCATGCCAGGCGCCAGTCGCGAGGACAAGATAGTCGAACGGGATCCGGCGATCTCCCGCCATCACTTCACCGGCCGTTTTGTCGACGCCGGTGACTCTTGCCAGCGTTACAGATGTATTCCGGTGTCTTCTGAGGATTGCGCGGATGGGCGAGGCGATGTCGGCCGGCGAGAGCGCCGCCGTTGCAACCTGGTAGAGCAGGGGCTGGAACAAGTGGTAATTGCGTTGATCAACAACTTTGATGTCGACTGGCGTTTTGGCGAGAGCTTTTGCAGCTGTCAGCCCTCCAAAGCCAGCGCCAACGATTACAACACGGGGCCGTTCGGCGCCATGATACGTCTCCTTCATGTCAATCTCCTTTCGTGAGGATCTGATGCCTTCCGGTGAAGGGCTCACCGGGCAAAGACTGCAACCTGCTGCCTGCAGAACAGGAGGTGATCGAGAGAGATGACGCCAGGGCCTTTGATCACGACCAAGAGGGCTGTTGTCCAGAGAATGTGATCCGGCCAGCCGCTCGGATAGACGAAGATCTGGATCACCGCAGTCATTGCGAGCAACCAGGCCGCCGATAGGCGTGACGCGAGGCCGACGATCAACAGGACCGAAAAGACATTCTCCGAGATCGTCGTCAGATAGGCCGCGAAATCAGGCGGGAGCAGCGGGACCCTATACTCCTCACGAAATAGGAAGAAGGTGGAGTCCTTGATGTGAAACCCCTCGATCTTCGTCTGGCCCGAGCGCCAGAAGACGCCGCCGACGGCAATACGTGCTACGAATGAAATGAGACTGTCTGGAATGGCATCGGCGAGTGCAATGCCGCGATCAGCCAGAGCTTTGATGGACATTGTTTGACCTGCTGCAATGCAAATCTGCCGGACAGTGCCGGCCCTTGTACTGGCATCACACCACTCATCGGCTCGCACCAGAAATACCGAGCAGCCCTTGATCCCATAGCTTGATGCTATCCTCGTGCCCGTGTCAGTAAGGCGTTCCCTCCGCGCGCTGACGGCGCAAGGCCTCAGCGTACCAAATGAGTTCGTCGACGAAGCGACTGGCTGCTTTGTCGAGCCTTGACACCTTCGGATGTCCCTCATTGGTGAGGGCTGTGCCGATCTCAGGAATGGGCAACAGGGACGAAATACTGGGCGTCCCAAGCTCGCAGAGCATGGCCCGCAGCTGCATGGCGGCCCTGACGCCGCCAAAGCGCCCGCCCGAGTAGCAGACGATCGCCGACGGCCGCCAGAAATACTCCTCCAAGAAGTGATCAAGAGTGTTCGACAGGACCGGCGGGATGCTGTGGTTGTACTCTCCCGACACGACCACAAAAGCATCCGCCCTTCGGAAGAGGTCGCCGAGGCGCTCGAGGGTCTCGGGCGCCTCTCCCTTGGGATATTCCTTGTACATACGATCCAGCAGAGGAAGCTTGAGCTCGACCGGATCGACAATGGGCGCTTCACATCCTCGGCTTTCTAGGTGACGAGTGATGAAACGGGCGGCCTTCACTCCTTGGCGGTCGGAGCGGACTGAACCCAAGATCACTGGTGTGAGGAACGGCATCTCGTCCTCCTGTCGGTTGAAGTCGCGAACATTACGTGGCAATCGGCGGAACTGAGGACCGCAGTTTGATCTACGGTGAGGCGGAGCCGATCCTGTCACGCTGACCTGTTCACATCACACCACCGCGCTGCTCCAACCTGAAATATCGAGGAACCATCGGATCCATAGCCCTCTGCTATGAGGCTCGCTGTCATTGTGGCTCTCTCTTAAAAAGGAGAACCCAGGTGACCGAACTCAAACCTCATTCGTCAGCCTTGATGAGCACGGCTAGTCGCAGCTGGTGTTGTCTTCAAACCTTCTTCGCATGGCTTGAGGAACGGATCACCGCGATCGAAGTGGCGATTAGCGCTCTCGTCTATAGAGACTCTCTATGATTGCGGAAGCCGACCGGTATTTCCGCGAACGTTCACCAGCTGCCATCATACTCACATCAGATCCGCCGAAGCGTTCCTTAGGGACGGCTCGGCACAAGGAGGTTATGATGAGCACGCCCGAGCACAAACGGATCCTTGTGGTCGATGACAACCACATCTTCCGCGAAACACTCGCGCAGAGGCTTCGGGCTGCGGGATACCAGGTCGCCACGGCGGATACGGGTGAGCGAGCTTTTCTTGCTTTGCGAGACTGGAGCCGTCCTGTCGATTGGCTCTACACCCGAGCCAACCTACCAGGCCTGGTCGATGGCTGGATCCTGGTCGATGAGTACCACGCCAGCCACGCCGGCCGTGCCGCGATCATAGGCGCCTCGGAGTCACGGGTCTCCCGACAGGGGGACATCATCCTGAAGCACGCGACACCCGTGGCTGTTCTGGACACCCTCCGGCACACGATCGAAGCAGCACAGTCAAAGGTGGCTGCCGCTCTCGCCGTTGCTGATGATCAGCAGTATGCAGCCTGATCATCGAACGTCAGGAATCAGAGACTTGGGGGTGCTGGTGCAGCGCTTGCCGTTAGGAGCAGCGGAAGGCCAACATTCACAGTCTGAGTCTTATGAAATCCAACCGTTCTGGCCGGAAACCCCGGCCGTGATTTTGCCCGCTTGGAAGGAGCTGGCTCTGGCACCCGCTAGGATCCGGTGCTCCGAAAGCCGACGATGATCCGGCTGGCGAGAATTCCCGACAGCGTGGTGACGAGATCGAAGCGCGGATCACTACCCGCGGCTTCATCGGCGGCAGCCCTGAGAGAGGCACGCTTCAACAGCGTCGACAGGAAAGCGGCTGCGCCAGGCGGCAACCGATGGACCTCAACATCGAGATCCGGCCGGGCGACCAGCGCATCTTCCGGTATCGAGCTGTCAATCACAGCGGGAGCGCCCGGGCTGATGTGTGCCTCCCAGATTGACACGATCGGATACGGGGAGGAAAGGATCCGCACGGAGGGATGCAGCCCAATGCGTATCTGCTCCCACCGGTGCGGAGCAAGGGACACAAGCTCATCAACCGTCAGCGGTGAGGTATCCGCCGCGTGATAGGCGAGGGTCAGTGCGGCCTCAAGGCGGGCCACATCGCCCAGGTAAGGCACGAGGTGGGCGGGAGGAAAGGAATCGATGAAGTCGCCAAAGTCGTCGCCGTACGTCATGAGAACGGGCGAGCGCGGTGGCGCCAACTCGACGAACACCCGGGCCATGGCGCGGAAGAACTCGTCCCCAACAAGGGCATGGCAGACAGGAAACCGGGTCACGAGGGCTTCGGTCAGGCTGACGAACACGTTGTTGCGGTAGATGGCGAAGCGCCGGTCAACCCGGCTCTGGCCGGCAACTCGGATCCCCGGCGGCGCCTCCCGCGTCCGGTCGAGCAGGGCCATGGAGAATCCCTTCTGAAGCATGCGGAGCGGCATCATGGAAGTCCTCTTACGGACTCGATTGTGGCCCTCCGGCGGCATCTCTCCTTCGCCAAGGCACGGTCCGCCTTCCGGACCTCGTTCAGCAGGACAGGAAATGCAGGAACGTCGTTGTCCCACTCAATCAGCGTCGGGACCGGACCGGTCCGCTCGAGAGCCTGCTCGAACAGCTTCCACACGATGTCGGCCACCGGAGTGCCATGGGCGTCGATGAGGAGTCGATCTCCGGCATCATCCTGGTCCTCGGCAAAACCGGCGAGATGGATTTCGCCGACATGGTGGGCGGGGAACGCGTCGAGATAGGCCTTGGCGTCATAGGCATGGTTGATGGCCGAGACGAAAACGTTGTTGACGTCGAGAAGGAGCCCGCAGCCGGTCCGGCGCGCGATCTCGGATAGAAAATCGATCTCCGACAAGTCACTTTGCTCGAAAGCGATGTAGGTCGAGGGGTTCTCCAAGAGCATGCGTCGTCCCAGCGTCTCCTGGACCTCATCAATGTGCTCGCAGACCCGCCGCAAGGTCGGGCCGTCGTACGGCACGGGGAGAAGGTCGTTCAGGAAGACCGTGTCGTGTGTGGACCAGGCGAGATGCTCGGAGAAGGATTCAGGCTCGTAGCGTTCGATCAGGCGCCGCAGGCGTGCGAGATGCATCTGGTCGAGCGGCTGGTCCCCGCCGATGGACAAGCCCACTCCGTGCACCGACAGCGGATAGCATGCCCGGATCTGCTCCAGGTACCGGTGCGGCGGTCCGCCGTCGCCCATGTAGTTTTCCGCATGAACCTCGAAGAAGCCCACTGGAGGCAAGATCTCGAGGATCTCCCGGTAATGCCGGGGCTTCAGGCCCAATCCGGCCCGTGCCGGAAGCACCCCGAGACTGGAAGGTGCGCGAGAGGCTTGTGAGGTCATGACGTCCTCCTGTCCTATGCTTCAAGGATGGCCCGGGACCAGCCAAGCGGTCCCGGGTGTTTGACAGGCGTCCACCGTCGGGCTGTGGAGTCCTTTTCCGCAGCCCGGCTCAGGACCGTGGAAGGTCGCGGTCCAAGGCTTGCAGGCTGCCCATGCGGCTGCCCGGGGCCATGACAGTGGTGCAGGTGCCCTTAGGGACAATCTTCCAGGCATTGCCCTGATAATCGACCTTCGATGTGCCGGCGCAGGTCGTGCCAGGGCCGGCCGCACAGTCGTTCTGCCCCTTGAGGGCGATCCCGAAACACTTTTCCTGGGCCGCGGTCGGTGGGGGCTTGGGCTGGGCATTGGCCGAAGTAGCCGAAGCCAGCCCAAGGGCGGCCGCCATGGCGCCTGCGATGGTGACACCGCTCATTGTTGTCCTGTCAGTCATGAAAGTCTCCTGGTGATTGGGGCGGCCCAATCTGGGTGCCGCTGAAGGCCATGATCCCGGAGACGGCCAAACCGGTGAAATATCAAGCGGCGATGAAGCCGATAGCAGGAAGCTATGACATGAGGTTGGCGGTGACCGACCACGCCAACGACGAGGTCTGCCGCTGAGGGCGGTCTTACCCAATGCTCCGCCACAATAGCGGGACGGCATCGATTTGCGAGGCAATCGATATTTCAGGTGATGCCCAGGCATCCTCATGCTCGACGGCATCGCTCACGAATGGTGCGTGAGCGACAATCTGGAGAGGTGTCCCATGGCAACCCACATTACAGGCCTTTGTGCAGCAGCCCTTATCCCACTTGCACTCGCCGCGACGTCCTTTGTAGCGCAGGCCGAGGAGTCAACGCGGCAGGTGTCAGAGAACGGCATCGTCCGCGCGATAAGCGCTTATCCGTTCAGCGAAACCGTCGACCGGATCAAACAGGACGTCGCCTCGAAGGGCATCATGCTCTTCTTCACGGTAGATCAGTCGAAGCTCGCCGCCGATGCCGGGATCGCGCTCCGACCCTCGACCCTTCTCGTGTTCGGTAATCCGGCGCTCGGCTCGCAATTCATCACGTCGAACCCGCATGCCGGCATCGACTGGCCAGTGCGCCTGCTGGTTCTGGAGGACGAAAAAGGCGAGGTCTGGACCGTCTACAACGATTTTTTCTCCATTGCGCGCCGCCACGGCATCGCGGATCGAGACGCGGCATTCAGCAAGGCATCCGAGGTGATCTCATCCATCACATCGAGCGTATCGAAATAAAGCCCGAGCAGACGACTGGCCCCAGAACGAAGCCTTGAGGGCCGGTCGGCTACTCCCAGAAGGGTCCTTGCAAGCTCAAGCTGAAGATTTGATCCTCCTGCTGATAGGAGGACGGCCCGCCAGCTCCGGAGAAGCAACATTCCAGTCAGGCGTCGATCAACTTAGAGATTGCGGAAGCGCTGCCGCTTAGCGACGTTCGAAGAGGAAACCGTGCAGCTCTCTGTCGTTCTGAATATCAGAGCACTTGGTCTGCCATTGGGCTAATGTCGGAACGAGCCGCGAATTCGATGCCACCCCTAAGAGTCGAAAGTGCCGACCCGGGTAGGCGATCAAGAGTAAAGTAGGCACAGGCAAAGAGCGCGAACATGGAGCAGATAGCCAGGCGATGCCGGGTCGGTACCTCAAACCTTCCACCGGAAGCGTGCGAATTGCGATAGGGGCGTTCGGCTTCGGTTGAATCCTGATGTCTTGAGGCCAAGAACCTGAGGAGACGGATGGTGGCGTTCATTGGTGCTCCTCCGTACCTTAGGGAGCTGATCTGCCACTGAGCGTGAGCCTTCCTGGTTATGAACGGAAATACCGTGTGACTTGGAAGAGCATAGACAGGTGCTATCCAGAGCCCTCACAGCTTTCTGCTTAGGTCCGGCTTGTCCGCTGCAGATCCCCCAGCCGGCACTGTCGTCTGTTGGCGGCGGCTTGAGCCGCAGTATTGGATGTCAGCTCCTGGCTCCGAGCTGAGGTAAACGAAACGTCAGCTCAAGAAGGGAATACCGGACGTTCCTGGAGAACAGGCAATTTCCTGGTTTGTTAAGGCTTGTTGGATGCCTGCCGCGGCGGAACGGTGCTGCTGCACGAGCGGCAGGCGTTCGACAAGCCTCAAAGGAGGAAACCGCGGAACACCACGCTTAGGCTGCGGGATCTATGGGGA
>NZ_JBVVAK010000237.1:0-9335 GCF_055792825.1 Microvirga sp. GN3 | reverse complement strand
TGCGTGGTGCGGCCGTGGACGTGTTTCCGAGCGAACCGGCCTCGAACAAGGAGCCCTTCGTCACGCCGCTGCAAGGCCTCTCGAACGTTATTCTGACACCACATATTGGCGGCTCGACGGAGGAGGCGCAGGAGCGCATCGGTGCCGAGGTTGCGAAGAAGCTCGTCGAGTATTCCGATGTGGGCACGACGGTCGGAGCCGTGAACTTTCCGCAGGTTCAGCTCACGTCCCGCGCCACCGGTACACGCTACATCCACGTGCACCGAAATGTGCCCGGCATTCTCGGACGTCTCAACAACGCCTTCTCGCAACGCGGCCTGAACATCACGGGCCAGCATCTGCAGACGGATGGCGAGATCGGCTATGTCGTAATCGATGCGGAAGGATTGCCCGAGCAGAGCCGGGAAACCCTTGATGAGATCCGCGCCCTCGAAGGAACCATTCGGGCACGGCTTCTCTACGCAAGAGGATAACCTGTCACGTTCGCCTACAGAGCTTCCTGAAGCATTTGCCCTAAAGTCATGATACCGTCGGGGCCTTCCTCCTGACGCATCGTGCGGGGTGTTGTCACATTAATTGATAGTTGGCGCACTAAGGGAAACTTGATCTCTTAATGGACTTAAGCGGCAATGCCGGCTGCAGACTTCCACTCCGCCATGGCATTGAGGCGGTGAAGGTGGCTAGCAAGGGCAGATGCGAGTTCTCCGCGCGGTTGTTGAGCCCTTTATGTTGCCGATGCGCGACTGCCGGCATGATCTGTCGCCGGGCGGCAGCATACGAGCCGAGCTTGTCGGTGATCATCCGTCCCGGTGGACAGCCCTGCTTCTTCAACAGACGCTTCAGCAAGCGCTTGGCCGCTTTGGTGTTACAACGGGTCTAGACGATCTCATCAAGGACATAGCCGTTCTGATCCACCGCCCGCCACAGCCAGTGCGTCTTGCCGGCAATAGTGAACACGACTTCGTCGAGGTGCCAGATGTCGCGGCGGCTCGGCCTCCTGCGCCGGAGGCGGCGAGCGTAGGCGGGTCCGAACCTCAGAGCCCATCGGCGTACCATCTCATAGGAAACGAAGATGCCGCGTTCCAGCAGCATCTCCTCAACCAAGCGTAGGCTCAGCGGGAACCGAAAGTAGCGCCAAACGGCATGAGCGATGATCTCGGGCAGTGAACGGTGACGCTTGTAGCTGATGGGCTTGGTCATGCCTGCCCTTCTACACGGCTCTCTCCAATACCCAAGTTAACGTGACGAACCCTGCGGCGCGGATGTTTTGCTGCAGGCGCAAAGCCAGCAGTCGAACTAAGCATTTCGCGATAGCCCAACAACATCTCGCATGTCGTATTCTCTGGGTCCTTTCTCGCCCTCCCTCGCGCCACGCTTTATTCAGCCCGGTAAATAATCTCCAGACGAATACTTATTGACATGCTTTCACAAGCGGGTTCAACTTTTCCATTCGCCGGGAACTTTCAAATTCGTTCTGGAAAAGCTTACTCAGCAACTTTGTATATCTCAGCAAGGTCGCGTAGATCCCAGTTCCCGCCAGACAACACCGCACAGACCTTTTCGTCGGGCTTGACGTCTATGCTGCCCGCTAACAGTGCTCCGACCCCGATCGAGGCGGCTGGTTCAGCGATCAATTTCGCATCCTTGGCAAGCGCGCGCATCGCGGCAATGATGTGCTCGTCTTCAACAAGAACAATCTCGTCCACATACTTTTCGATAATCGGATACGGGTTTTGACCCGGAACACTTAACCTCAAGCCATCCGCAATGGTGTTCTTCAAGGGAAGCGATGTACGCTCCTTGTTAATCCGGCTGTGAAAATACTTCGGTGTCAAGGCAGGCTCTGCCCCGATAACGCGCACCGACGGCTTCGTTTCCTTGATAGCCGTTGCGATTCCCGAGATCAGGCCTCCGCCGCCTAGGGGAACAATGACCGTGTCCACATCGTCCAGGTCTTCGAGTATCTCGCACCCAATCGTTCCCTGGCCAGCCATTACAACGGGGTCCTCGAAGCCGTGAATAACCGCATACTTGTTTCCTTCAGCGATTTCGTAGACCTTTTTCCATCTAGCAGCATTATCACCATCAAAAAGAATGACTTCCGCACCAAGGGCTTTTGTATTTTCGATCTTGATCTTGGGCGTGGCGACCGGAAGTACCAATATCACTTTTACGCCGAGCATCTTGGCCGCGTAAGAAAGCCCCTGGGCATGGTTGCCCGACGACGTCGCGATAATGCCGTTTGCGATCTCTTCTCTCGAGAGCGAGAGAGCCTTGTTCAGGGCGCCGCGGATCTTGAAGGCGCCAGTAATCTGCAGGGTTTCGGGTTTGAGATAAAGCTGACAGCCAGCGGCCTTCTCGATTTTCTCCGCACGCAACAGCGGCGTGTGCCTGACGTGCGGTTTCAGCCGTTCCCGGGCTTCACGGATGTCCTGAATGGTGGGGTAATTGCGCATGGTCATCACTCAAAAAATTGAAAGAAGGTGCCGAGGTTATTGGCGATGGCGTTCTGATAGATTTTGCTGGCTGTCGTATTGTCCTGTATGGCCATCCCCGTTGAATCGAAAATCGTGATTTCGTCATCACTTTCTCGTCCCGGCTTCCTTCCCAACAATATCTCGCCGATCTCTGCATGGATGTCGTCTTTGGCGATGATGTTTTTATTCAGCGGGTGCCAGGTCTCGCCCTTTTCGGCGCACTGCGCAATTGAGTCGACGATGACTTTTGCGTTCCTGAAGATCTCTGGATCCAGCTCCTGTTTGCCACGTTGATCTGTACCGATTGCAACAATGTGCGTGCCGGGCTTCACCCAATCCGCTTCCACAAGCGACCCTTTCCCGCGGGTCGTCGTAATCAGGATATCGGCCTGCTCAACGGCTTCTTTTTTAGAGTTTGCCATGATTACAGGAATGCCAAATTCGCCTTCGATATCCGTCTTGTATTTGGAAAGCGTGTCCGCGTGACTGTCCCATGCGTGGATCACTTCGATCTTCATGATCTCGTTGATCGCCCGGATTTGCATTCGCGCCTGATTGCCCGTCCCGATCGATGTGATTTTCCTGGCATTTTTCCTTGCCAGCGCCCTTACAGAAACGGCTCCAGACGCCCCGGTTCGGAGCCCAAGGATCAAACTTCCATCCATGATGCAAATCAACGCACCGCTCTTGGCATCAAACAGGAAAATGGTCGCCATGCCATTGGGCACGCCGTGTGCTGTCGGGTTATCAATGAACCCTCCAGAAGAGGCTTTCATGGAGATCATTTCATTGGCTTTGTAGTAACCAAGCTTAAAGTCGATTTCCCCACGAGGTGACGGGAGATCTATTCCAATATAGTCAGGTTGTTCCACCTGATCACTGTTAAAGGCTTTGTAAGCCTCTTCCACCGCGCCGATGACTTCCGTCATGCCGATTAGCCGTCTTACTTCATCCTTCGTAAGCAGCAGCGTTTTCATGAATAATCCCTACCCGTTGTGAAGTCGGGGCCTACGCCACACGCCCGCCGCCGGAGCGTGACACTTTTGCCATCGGCTCGCCTGGTGCTGACTGGTCCACGTGCAAGCACTGTCACACCGGGTACGCAGCAGAAAATGTCGAATGAGCCCAGCATACCCAATTTCCGTTGATTCTCGCCCCGATTTGCGAAAGCTTCCGCTACGACCCCCTGGCCAACATTGCCGCTCTCGTTTCGATGGCGCGCCGGCTCGAGCCGCTGCTGCATGCGCATCGGACGCAAACTGATGGAGCTGGTGCTGGCAGAACTAGGAGACCATCGCTCGACACTACCATGGCCCGGCAGCACTCTAAAGGCGCCCCCTCGTCTGCTGAAGGACCTTGTCTGGGACAGATGACGAAACCTGACGCTGATCCCTCGACTGGCGACTTGACCTTTGGCCACCGACACGGTCCAAGTATCCAAGCCGGCCGCGCTTCTCCAATGAATCGTGTGACGAGAATCTCCAGGGTTCGCCTCTCGACCAATTTATCCCCGTCCTATCCTCCGGCCGCCGCATTGAAACGCTGCATCTCCGCGAGCAAGGTATTCGCGCGGTCCACTATGTCGGCCTGGATTTCATATGACTAGACCATGCGCATGACCTTCAGCATCCGGGAAACGGCCTGCCGATAGTCGGCCGCTCGCAGTGCAACGCGGCAATGACTGGTCAGACCCGGCGCGATGCCGCTCTGCGCACCGAATCTTTTCTGAAACCAGTACCGCTCGTCTTTCTTGATGATGTAAGCAGCCCGTGCCATGAGGGTAAAATCCTCGTCGTTACACGGTGTTACAATGCGGCAACACGTGTTCGGCGAACGGCCTACCAATTGCTGGCAAACGTCAGGATTTCCAGGCTTTGTCGGGGGTGATACAAATTGGTAGCGGAGGACCGATACCGTCGATCCGCACACCTACCGGATATACGCTACAAGCTCCGATTGTTCTCTCGGCTTCTGGCGGCCTAGGTATGCTTACAGCATGACCTGTGTGGGGCCGCATGCGGTCTGTCCGGTTTTGGCCGAGTTTATACTTGGCTGCCGTCCAGTTGGACACTGCAGCATCGTCATCCAACGTCGCGAACGCCAACTTCGTCTAGAGCGCTTGATACATAACGAAGGCGTCAACATAGCCATGTGTCGGGTGCTTGAACGCGCCGGGCAACGTGCCCACAACTTCAAAACCCATTCTCTGCCATAGCGAAATGGCGCGCTGGTTGGTACTCACCACGAAGTTGAACTGCATTGCCCGATACCCGTGGGCGCGGGCGGTTGCCATTGAGTGTTCGCACATACGGCGTGCGACGCCTCTACCCGTCGCATCAGGTGCTGTGACGTATCCACAGTTGCAAACATGCCGGCCACCGCCAGCCTGATTGGGACGCATGTAGTAGGTGCCGAGGATGGCGCCCGCTTCCTCGGCAACGAAGACTTTCTTGTCTGCTCCCATCCAATAGGCAAGAGCCTCTGCCCGGCTCAGGTTACGATCAAGCGTATAGGTTTCTCCCGCTTGGATCATGGGCTCGATGATCGACCAGACGGCGGGAGCGTCAGCAGATGAGGCGGGGCGAATATGCATGGCGGCATGATTAGCGTTTGCAGCAGGTGCTGAGAAGCGGATTATAGTGTTTTATCCCTGGCGCGTGCATTCGGCCGGCCCTGGACGCAGGCCCGGCCACCTGCTGGCAGGTAGGCGGTCTAGCCTGCGACCTTGATGAGCGCGCGCTCCAGGGATGCAAGGAAGAGGTCAACATGCTTGGCTTGGCAAACGAGCGGAGGGCGCACTTTAAGTGTATCCTCATTGGCTCCTGTCGTGCTGATAAGTACGCCGTCATCCCGCATGGCGTTGACCACATCCAAAGCCATCGCACGCCGGCCTGCCGCCGGTGTGCCCTCAGGCCCCATGTCGACGCCAAAGAAAAGACCGGCGTTTCGGATGGCACGAACTCCATAATGCTGCTTTGCAATTTCCTCCAGCCCGGCTCGGAGGTGCTGGCTCATGGCAAGCGCTTTTTGGGGGATTTGGTCACGCTGCAGGATCGTCAGCACGGCGTCCGCGGTCGCTATTCCGACCGTATTTCCGGCGAACGTGTTCGAGTAGCGAGCGGTGGCACCGAACTGCTCCATCGGGGCTCTGCGACCAACGACAGCGCCAATTGGAAATCCGTTGCCCATCGGCTTGCCGAGGGTAACAAGATCGGGAACGATCCCGTGCCGCTCGAAGCCCCACATATGGGCGCCTGTTCGCCCAAAGCCCGGTTGAACTTCGTCGGCAATGACGAGGCCACCTGCCTCCCGCACCGCTGCAGCTCCGTTGGCAATGAAGCCAGGAGGATCTACCCAGACGCCATCGCTGGAAAAAATACTGTCGATGAGCAGGGCCGCAACGCCCATGCCACGACGGTTCAAATCCATAATGGCTGAACGAATCTGTGCCTCGAAAAAGTCCGCAGCCTGGGCTTCCGGCACGCCCGCCGGGCCGGGGAGTGATACCATGCGCACGAATGGACTGAGCTTGACTGCGTCGCCCAAGTTCGGCGAAACTGCGGCTACCGCCGCACTCGTGCCGTGATACGCATAGGAGGACACGATCACGCCTTCGTTGCCGCTCGCAAATCGCGCGATACGCAGGGCCAGATCGTTGGATTCACTCCCCGTGCAAGTAAAAACCACCCGGTCGAGCTCGTTTGGGAAGGTATCGACCAACCGCTCGGCATAGTCGACAAGGTTTGGCTCGAGATAGCGTGTGTTGGCGCTTATTCGGCCCGCCTGCTCAGCCATTGCGGCGTTGACTTCCGGGTGGCAATGGCCGAGAGACGGCACGTTATTGTAGAAGTCAAGATAGGCCTGCCCGTCAGGATCGTAGAGCCACATGCCTTCGCCGCGCACGAAGTGCACGGGCCGGCGGTACTGGAGCCGATACGAGGCCCCCAGCACTGCGTCACGGCGAGCAATTAGCTCGGACTCGCGCCGGGGAAGGTCGGATTCGCCGGGTCTGTAGCGATTCGGCATGAGATCTGTGGACATGTGCTGCTGCCTCTTCGAACGAGTACCTTGATCAGTTCGCGGTTCGGCGACCGTGCCGGTCGAGCAAACCGCAATGGCGTTACGGCAAGGACGACGATATTGCCGCCAGGACTGCCGCCTCGCCCGATGCGACACCAAGAGGCGCCAGGATAGAAAGGCCGTGCTCGGCACGCGCGACGTTCTTTTTGATGTACTGGGCGTCGGCCGGAAAAAGGTGGGAGCGCCAGTAATTGACCAAGATCAATGCGCTTTGTCGCGCCCGCATCAGTCCGACGAGCAGTCTTGTTTCCAGCGTCGAAAGTGCAATGACAGAGGCATAGCCGGCGATAAGATGTTCGGCCCCACCCAGAGGAAGGGTCGAATCCGTTACGACGTGACTTGCTGCGATCGCCAGATCCTGGATCCTGGGACTCCAGCAGCCATCGCCAAAATCGATGAAACCCATTCCCTGGCCAGTCACCATCATATTGAATGGGCTGGGATCGTTATGAGTGACCTGCCACGCCACATGCGAGAGTTGTGGCTCAACAAACTCCACATACTCCGCCATCGCGACGCGAACGCTGTCGGCAATGCTCCCGGATGGCAGGTATTGCTCTAGTTCCATCAACCGCGACCAGCACCCGACATGCCAAAGAACGGGGCGGTGGGCCGCGGGCACATTGACCTGCGCAAGGGCTCGGTCCAGCCGGGCGAGAGCGCTGCCAGTTCGAAAAAGCAGGTCGGGAGTGGGCGTCGCCTGGTGCAGCGGAATGCCCTCAATCCGGGTCTGCAAGTACCCGCATAGCCCCTCTTGCTCAAACATCAATGCGCCGCTGCTCGTGCGGAGCACTTCGGGTGCAACGAAGCCCTCGGCCCCTTGTAATCCCGCCATGGCGGCGGTTTGGAAACGAAAGCTGTCGATCGCCTCCGGTCTTGTCGACGTCTTCAGGATCAATCGGCGGCCGTCCGACAGGTTGACCTCATCGGTGCGCTCGACCTCGGAGGATAATGTCGCGATCGATCCCGCCAATCCGTAGTGGCGCTGTAGCAGTGCCGCCGACATGTCCGGTTCGGAGGAGCCCGGCCGCATGGCCAGGATTGCGGCGGCAGCGCGAAAATAGGCTTCGGTTGAGGCTGCCGCGCAGGGCAGATGGTCGCGTCCCGCAGCCATAGAGCTATTGCGCTGACCGACTTCTTCATCGGGGACCAGATCACTACAAGCACCCAATTCGAAAGATCCTCGCCTGTTGGAGATGGTGTTCTTCATGCTGCGAAAGGTGGAGCGCTCCAGCCATGAAGCCCCGCGCCCCATCCGCGCCCTCAGAGCCCGAAAACGCCGGGTAGCTGCGTCACATCGCGGATTTCGGTGTACTCGTAATAGGGGTTGGCCGGCTCATGGCCACGATTAACCCAGACCTTGCTCTTGATGCCGAGATCATAGGCAGACATCAGGTCGTGGCGGAAAGACGAGGACACGTGAGTTATGTCCTCTGGGCCGCATCCTAACATGTCGAACATATATTCGAACGCCTTGAAGTGCGGCTTATAAGCCCCCGCCTGTTCAGCGGTGTAGACGGCATGAAATGGCGCGCCGAGCTTTGCCACGTTCGACGGAATTTGGGCCATCATGGAGTTCGAAAGGATAACCAGCGGAATTTCCTTGGCCAGTTTAGCCAAGCCCTCGGGTACGTCCTGATGCGGTCCCCAGGTCGGGATGCGGTTGTAGATCGTTTCAGCGTCTTCGGCACGGAATGCGACGTTGTTGCGGCGGCAGGTGCGCTCCAGTGCGTTGTGAACGACATCGGCATAGGGCTTCCAGTCCTGCATCACCTCATCGATGCGGTAGGCTTGGAAGTTTCTGATGAATTCGTCCATGCGCGGCCCATCCAGAAGATGACCGAACAGATCCCGAGCGGCTTCCGCCATTTGGAAATTGATCAGCGTGCCGTGGCAATCAAAAGTCACGTATTTCGGCCGGAAGCGATCCATGTTCTTGGTTCCTGTCAATCTGCCCTATTAGCCGAGCATAGCTGCAGGCGTTTGGCAGAATGTGCCGAAATGCATGGTCATTCAGCAGAAGGCCCTCCGGTCGACCGCAAACCCAGCACGACCTTCCGCGGTACTGTTTCTTTCGCCTCTCCTGAGCCGAAACCGACCTGTAGCGCTCGCGCTGTGTGCTGAGCCGAGCCGAACAGATCAGAGGCGTACTCAGTTCGGCCAGCGTCTGACTCATCGTTCGATAGGCACGCCAACCTCTGGCCAAGGCCCATCCCTCGTGTTCGCAGGCGACGGCGGCTTTTTGGGATCGGCAGCGGTGGAACGCCACGACCGATATGGGGCGCGGAGCCGCTATGGCCGTCGCCTGACGAAGGCCGCTTCCGGATTTCGTAATCGAACCGCGAATGGCCTACTGGGGGTCGGTACCTGTCATGCACAGTGGTGCTTGGTCAATTGGAGTCTCGCGGGCTCCGTTGCAGTAACTTGGAAAGGGCATAACGAACCCATTCAAAAGCTTTCTTCACGCGGCGAGATCGAAGAGCTGGCTCACGAGGCGGATTTCGCCTATCGCTCCTGGTTGTTGCTGGATGCATTGGCCGCGGCGGATCATCCGCAGGACCTCAAAACCTTTGATAGTGGCGTAGGCTGTTTTCATCCTCTGGAAGCCGCGGGTCGGCCGGATCACGCGCTTGAGCGCGCCGTGATCCGCTTCGATGACATTGTTATCGGGCATGCTTTTCCTCGGCACCATCGGCGCGTTGGCGCAACCAACTCGGCGGCTGTATCCTGGGGTGACCGGGACAGGGGTGTCGGGAGCACGTGATGTGGGCAGGCCGA
>NZ_JBVVAK010000236.1:0-9411 GCF_055792825.1 Microvirga sp. GN3 | reverse complement strand
AGGACATCCTCGATCATTGCTGTGACGCGTGGAACAGGCTCACCGAGCAGCCCTGGACGATTATGTCCATCGGCTTGCGCGACTGGGCACACGGGTTCTGATCACCAGGACGTGGTATAAGGGGACGTGAGACGGCCAAGATCCGGCTCGACCAAGCGCTCCCGCTCGGCAATGTGACGCCAGATGCGAGTGTCCGCCTTTATTTGCTCTTCCAGCGGCAGGACGTCTTCAGCTCGCGCTGATCCTCTCGGCGTTCGGAGCGCAGGAAGCGCACCCACGCGGGAGGTCTCCGCGGATGCGAGGGGCGTAGAAAGTCCTGCTCGGGTGCGAGGCTGATACGGCGCTTTCACGAGAGTTCGAAACCGCCTCTTGCAGAATTCTACCTTCCGAGCCGTCGCTGGCTCAGCTCAATTGCGTGGACTCCGAAGGTGGCCTAATAGCACGGAGCGGACCTGATCCGAACTTCGGCAAGAGCAGAGTGAAGCAGACGTTCGCACGGGCTCGCGTAAAAGCTCAGTTTGGCCCGTTGGAGACCTTCCCAGCTTCAGGAAAGGGCTGTCATTTAGAACCTATTCCATAAGAATGACTGATGAGCCAATCCATATGTTGAAAAGCAAGCCGGGGCATCCAAATTGACGGCTTGAAAAGCTAAGCTCGTAACACCTAGATGGGCGAGCTGCCCATCCCATCCGTTCCCAGTTGCCCGAAACCTTCATGTCTGACGTTTCTAGGGAAGCAGTGTTAAGGTTATCCTTCGTGTCGTCTGTTCTCCTTCTTGAACAGTTCCACCATGATCTCGATGAAGTCCTGAGATAGACGCGAGTGCTGATAATGGGCTGGCCTCACCACTGAAACGTCGAAGGTAATACAGGGTCTGAATGGACGGCGTACAACTCCGTTCGGGCTCAAATAGCTCGCCGTAAACGGATCAACGATGGAGACACCGAGCCCAGATGCGACCAACCCAATAGCGCTGGCAGCCAGGGATGTCTGCAGCAACTCGTGCTGGAAGACACCGGCATCCTTGAAGGCCTGATCGACCTTGAGACGCACAGGACTGTTCCTACCCAAGGTGATGAAGGGCAGGTTCTTTAGATCGTCAGGCTCAAGCACCTCTTTCTTCGCGATTTCATAATGCGCAGGTACCACACAGACCGCCTCGACAGAAGGCAGCGGTGTGAGATCAGCGCCGGGAAATTCACCACCAACCTGCGCGAACCCAACGTCGAAATGACGGCCGGCCACGAGTTCCAGGATCAGGCGTGAATTCAGACTTTCCAAAATCACGTTCACGGCCGGGCGGTCCGCATGAAACGCGCTGATGGCTTGCGTGATACAGCTCAACGACAAGGCGCCAATGGATGCAACGCGTAAGGTGCCTACCTTAGCCTGCCGCAGATCGATGGCGATCTTCGCGATGCGGTCCATGCCGACATAAAATCGGTCGACTTCGGCAAACAGGATCGTTGCCTCGTAGCTCGGAATGAGACGGTTACCCTCACGGCGAAAGAGCATGAGCTTCAAATCTGCTTCAAGATCCTTGATCAGGCGGCTCACAGCCGGTTGCGTGATCTTTAAAAGTTCCGCTGCAACTGTCATGCTGCCAGTAAGCATAACCGCCCGAAAGGCTTCGATTTGCCGGGGGTTCATCTGCATGTGGCGAGGCTCATATAGAAGACGGCCCTTTAGTCATTGGTATAAGATTTGTTATTGCAGAACACTCGCGGGACAAGAGGTACACCTCTCGCATAACATTTCCTTATAGAGATAGTAGGGCATATGTACTTGAATCATGCAAATCATCAATGCCTAATTTGCGCTCTTCGCTGGCTAGACATCACTGCGGGGCGTGCCAAAGACAATGGTAACTTACATTCTCCGACGCCTGACGATGCTGATCCCAATGCTATTGGGTGTGTCGATTGCCGTCTTTCTCGTACTTCATCTAATCCCGGGCGATCCTGCGCGCATGGCCGCAGGACCGGATGCTACCGAAGCTGACATCGAACAGATCCGAGTCAATTACGGGCTCGATCAGCCGCTCACCATTCAGTATGGCATCTATCTCAAGAAGCTGCTGCAAGGTGATCTCGGAGAGTCGTTCCAAACGCTCGCTCCCGTGACCGAAGGTATCGCCCGCACCTTCCCGGCAACGCTTGAACTCACTGTCGCCGGCATGCTGATCGCCGTTCTGCTCGGCGTTCCCCTTGGCATCTATTCCGCCCTACATCCGCGCGGCACAGCAGACCGGTTGGTGACGAGCGTGGCGGTGCTCGGCATCTCGATGCCTGGCTTCTTTCTCGGTCTCGTGCTGATGCTCGTCTTCGCATCCATGCTCGGCTGGTTGCCGCCGACAGGCAGAGGAACATGGGCGCATCTGGTGCTGCCCAGCCTTACACTCGGCCTGCCTTACGTGGCAACTTTCGCCCGCCTGACGCGCTCCAGCATGCTCGATGTGCTCTCGGAAGACTTCATCCGCACAGCCCGCGCCAAAGGCCTTTCGTGGAAGAAGGTCACCTACCGCCATGCCTTGCGCAATGCGTCGATCCCCATCGTCACCGTACTTGGCCTCGACTTTGGCCGCCTGCTCGGCGGCGCGGTGATCGTTGAGACTGTCTTCGCCTGGCCTGGCATGGGTCGCTACATGGTCGATGCGATCATGGTTCGCGACATCTATGTCGTGCAGGGAACCATCCTGGTGTTCGCTGCTGCCGTCGTCATCATCAACCTTCTCGTAGACGTGATTTATGGCATCCTCGACCCTCGCATCTCCTATGCCTAAGCGCGACAAGTCGCAGAATTTCCTCGGCTATCTCATTCGCCGACGGAATTACATGGCGATTGCAGCTGCTATCATCACGATCGTTTTCGTGCTGGCTGCGGTCTTCGCACCACTTCTTTACGACTGGACCGCGACGACGCGAGTGGCGCTCAATACCGCTCTCCTGCCGCCATCGGCCGGCTATCCGCTCGGCACTGACGAGTTGGGGCGCGACATGCTGGCACGCCTAGTCTGGGGCGCGCGCATCACCCTCGTCGTCGCCGTAGTCAGCGTCGCCATCGCTATGGTGATCGGCATCGTGCTTGGCGCTCTGTGCGGCTATTACGAGAACTGGTTCACCAATCTCGTTATGCGCTTCATGGATTTCATGATCGCATTCCCGCGCACGCTGCTCGCCATCATCATCGTCACGATATTCGGCTCCGGCGTCTTGAGTCTCACGCTCGCCATCGGCATCTCCACCATTCCCGCTAATGTGCGTCTGTTCCGAGGACCGATCCTAGCCCTCAAGAGACGCCAGTTCACCATGGCGGCAAAGGCTTTGGGCGCGAAGGATTCGAGCATCCTGTTCTCACACATCCTGCCCAACATCATGTCCTTGATCATCATTCAGAGCACGCTCTCGCTCGCCGAAGCCATTCTCATCGGCTCAGGCCTGAGCTTCCTCGGACTCGGACCGCAGCCGCCGACACCCGAATGGGGCGCGATGATCGCTGCCTCCCGCGCACATATCACGAGCCATCCGCACGTGATCTTCGCGCCAGGCCTTGCTCTGTTTCTGGTGATTCTCAGCTTCAACCTCGTCGGTGACGCCTTGCGCGATTACATCGACCCCCGGTCGCGTAAGGCGCTTTAGTTTCGATGCGACTCCTAACCATAAGGAAAGAGGGAAACATGCAATCATTCTTGACACTCACCCGCCGCTCCTGCCTCAGCTTGAGCCTTGCTCTCCTGAGCGCCACCGCCTTCATGTCGCCCGCCGCAGCACAGGCCGAATTCAACCTGCGCGTCGTGCAGGGCACGGACGTGGATACGCTCGACCCCGCCGTGTCGCGCAGCACGCCGTCCCAAGTTGTGTTCAACAATATCTTCAACACGCTCGTGCGCTGGAAGGACACCAAGCTCACTGAGATCGTGCCGGATCTTGCCGAGTCTTGGACCAAGTCGGAAGATGGCCTGAAGTGGACTTTCAAGCTGCGCAAGGACGTGAAGTTCCATGACGGTACGGCCTTCGATGCGGAAGCCGTCAAGTTCAGCATCGATCGCATTGCCGATCCGGCACTCGGCTCGCCCAACCGCTCGCTCTTTACCAATATCAGCCAAGTGACGGTCGTCGATCCTCTCACGGCCGCGATCATCACTAAAGAGCCCTCGCCGATGCTCCTTGAGATCCTGGCGGACGAGTATTCCTCCATCAACAGCCCGACGGCAGTGAAGGCTGGTGGCCGCGCCTATTCGCGCAAGCCGGTCGGCACTGGCCCCTACGTGATGTCAGAGTTCATCCCGGGTCAACATGTGATCATCAAGCGCAACCCGAACTACTTCGGCACGCTCGGCAAGGCCGACACCATGACCTTCCGCCCGGTGCCGGAGCCGGGTGCACGCGTGATCGAGCTTGAGGCCGGCAATGCCGACATTGCGCTCAACATAGCGCCGGAGTCTGCCGACAAGATCAAGCAGAACAAGGAGACCGAGTTGGTCGTCGAGCCGAGCTCGTTCCAGATCTTCTTCGAACTTAACACCACCAAGCCACCCTTTAACGATCCGCGCGTGCGCTTGGCCATCAACCACGCTATCGACCGCGACGCGATCATCGAGAAGATCCTGAACGGCTATGGCAACAAGCCGGAGGGCATCTTCCCTGAAGGCGCACAAGGCCGCTCTAAGCAAACCGCCTACCCTTACGATCCCGAGAGGGCCCGCAAGATGATCGCGGACGTCTTCCCGAACGGCTTCAAGGAAAAGATCGTCATGTGGACGCCCGCTGGGCGCTACATGAAGGACAAGGCTGTGGCCGAAGCCGTGCAAGGCTACCTCAATGCCATCGGCTTTGAGACCGAGTTCAAGGTCTGGGAATGGGCAACTTACCAGAAGACGCTCTATCGTCCTGAAGAGGGCAAAGGCACCGGTAAGGGCAGCAACGACGCCCATATGTGGCTGCTCGGTACGGGCGTGACGAACGCCGATTGGCGCCTTCGCCGCAAGTTCTTCAGCACCGATGCGTCGAACCTGACGGGCTACAACAACCCAAAGATCGACGAGCTGCTGAAGAAGGCCTCGGTCGACATGAACTACGAGTCACGAATGAAGGCCTACGGCGATGTGCAGCGCATCGTCTGGAACGAAGCGCCGAACTCCCTTGTCCTTTTCGACCAGGTGCAGCTTATCGGCACCGCGAAGGGTCTCAAGGGCCTTGAGGTCTATGGCGACGAGATCGTGAAACTCGATCAGGTCACCAAGCAGTAAGCCTCTGAAACCGGATCACTCAGCATAAGAACAGGTCCGGACCAGCTGACGGCCGGCTCGGACCCACTAACAAATAACAGCCATCCGACGCGGTATCTTCCGCGAATGGCGGAGCCATGCCTCCGACCACCTCATACTGAACTGGAAGTAACAATGAACAAGCCGGTGACCGAACGCGGAATTCTGCTGACCGAGGCTCGCCTCAGCAGTCCCCCGGCGGAAGGCCTGATTAAGTATCATGACATTCCAGGTCTTGCCCGCGAGAAGCGCCACTTCCAAGAATTCAACCATGTCGATCTTGCGCACACCGTCATGCTCGCCGAGCAGGGCATCCTGCCGAAGGATGTGGCGAGCGTCATCCTGAAGGGCCTGCTCGAACTGCGCCACATGGACCCGGCCACTTTCCCCATCGATCCGGTCAAGGGCAGCTTCCTGCTCCAGGTTGAGGCCTACCTGTTCTCGCGGATGGCCGAGGATGTCGGCGGCCAGATGCATACGGGCCGCAGCCGGATCGACCAGGGCACAACCGTTCGCCGCCTCTACAAGCGTAACCGTATGCTCGACGTGCTGGAGCGTTTGAACGGCTTCCGCGAGGCGCTCATCGCCAAGGCCGAGAAGCACTCGCGCACCATCATGCCTGGGTACACCCACATGCAGCAGGCTCAGCCCTGGGTGTTCGGCCACTACCTTCTCAGCATTGTCACGCGCCTGACCGAAGACTTCACCCGGCTCACGGAGTCTTACGCCCGCGTCAACCTGAATCCGCTCGGCGCAGTGGGCCTCTCCGGCACCTCTTGGCCGCTCGACAGGCAGCGCACGACGGAGCTGCTCGGCTTTGCCGCTCTGCTGGAAAACTCCAAGCTCGGACGCGAAGCCTTCTACGCGGCGGATGCCATCGGCGCGCTCGCCATCACCATGTCGACCTTGAACGATCTCGCCACGGATCTGCACATCTGGTCGAGCACGGAGTTCGGCTTCGTTGAGTCCGATGACGCCTATTGCGGCACCAGCAGCATCTTCCCGCAGAAAAAGAACCCCGCCGGTCTCGAAACCGTCAAGAAGGCGGCAGGCGGGTCGGTGACATGGCTTGCCACTGCCCTCGGCACCTTCCGCGCGGAGGGCACGGGCGACCAAGCCATGCGGGACCTGCCCCTCATCGACGACGCCCTTGAGACGACCGAGGGCATGCTTGATCTCTTCACGGGTATCATCGCCACCCTCATCGTGCACGAGACCCGCATGCGCGAGGCTCTGAACGGCAGCTGGTGCACAGCGAGCAACCTGGCAGACGTGATCGTGCGTGAAACCGGTCTGTCCTTCCGCCAGGTTCACCATGTGGTCGCGCGCCTCGTGCGCATCTGCCTCAATGAGGGCATCACACCCACCACCGTTGCGGTGGACGTGCTAGATCGTGCCGCGCAGGAAACCATCGGCCGCGATGTTCAGTTGGACCAGGACACGGTTACAAAGGCTCTTGACCCCGAGGTCTTTGTGAAGACCCGTGTGACGACCGGCAGCGTTGCGCCCTCTGAGGTGGACCGTATGCTGGACGTCGCCAAGACTCAGCTGGCGGATGGCCGCGCATGGCTTCATACGGAGCGTGCGCGCATTGCTGAAGCCGTTGCCAAGCTCGATGCTGCCATCGACACCATTACCTCCGCTTAGATGCAGATGGACAGGCCTGAACGAAGGGATCATCCAATGTCGAATCTTGAGACTTCGCAACCTCTGCTCGAGATCAACGATCTGCGCGTCACTTTCCTGACCTCGGAGAATACGGTTCAGGCTGTAAAAGGCGTTTCCCTTCACCTCAACAAGGGAGAAACCCTGGCGCTTGTGGGTGAATCCGGGTCAGGAAAGTCGATCACAGCCCTGTCCATTCTGCAATTGCTTCCCTATGCGGTCGCCAACGAACAGACCGGCAGCATTCGCTTTGCCGGTCGTGAGTTGCTAGGCGCATCGGAAGACGAGCTGGAAAAGATCCGTGGCAACAAGGTCGCCATGGTCTTCCAGGAGCCCATGACCTCCTTGAACCCTCTCCAAACCTTGGAGACGCAAATCGGCGAGGTTCTCAAGTTCCACAAGAGTATCCGTGGCAACAAGGCGCGCGAGCGCATCATCGAACTTCTCGCGCTCGTCGGACTGCCGATGCCGGAAAAGCGTCTCAACGCTTACCCGCATGAACTCTCCGGCGGTCAGCGTCAGCGCGTGATGATTGCCATGGCACTCGTCAATGAACCCGATCTGTTGATCGCGGATGAGCCGACGACCGCACTCGATGTGACGGTGCAGGCCCAGATCCTCGGTTTGCTCAAAAGCCTGCAAAGCCGTTTCGGCATGGCCCTCCTACTCATCACCCACGATCTCGGCGTTGTCCGCAGGATGGCGGACCGAGTCTGCGTGATGAACAAGGGCGAGATCGTTGAAAAAGGCGAGACAGAGCAGATCTTCGAGGCTCCGCAGCACCCCTATACGAAGCATCTTCTGGCGTCCGAGCCGAAGGGCCAGCCCATTGCCGCCAGCACGGATGCGCCGGTCATTCTTGAAGCCAACGACATGAAAGTGTGGTTCAGCATCAAGGGCGGCTTCCTGCGCCGCACCGTTGCGCATGTGAAGGCGGTGGATGGCATCGATCTTACGGTCCGCCAAGGCCAAACCGTCGGGGTCGTCGGAGAAAGCGGGTCCGGAAAATCGACACTTGGCACGGCAATCCTGCGCCTCATCGAAAGTGAAGGCTCCATTCGTTACCGGGGCACGGAGCTACGCGGTCTCGACAAGGACGCGCTGCGTGACCTGCGCCGGGAAATCCAAATCGTCTTCCAAGACCCTTACGGCTCCTTGAGCCCGCGCAAATCCGTGTCCAGCATCATCGGAGAAGGCCTGAAGATCCATGGTATTGGCTCTTCGGAAGCCGAGCGGAACCGGATGATCGCCTCGATCCTGGAAGAAGTCGGCCTCGACCCTGCCGTTCGTGACCGTCATCCTCACGAGTTCTCGGGTGGCCAGCGCCAGCGCATCGCCATCGCGCGGGCCATGATCCTGAAGCCGAAATTTGTTGTGCTCGACGAGCCGACCTCGGCTCTCGACATGTCGATCCAGGCGCAGATCATCGACCTGCTGCGCGATTTGCAAAAGAAACATAATCTCGCTTATCTCTTCATCAGCCACGACCTGAAGGTTGTAAAGGCGCTATGCGAGGAGGTGATCGTCATGAAATCCGGCAAGGTGGTCGAACGGGGCAAGGCCGAGGCCATCTTCAACGCGCCGGAGCAGCCCTATACGCAGGCACTCCTCAAAGCCGCCTTCGACGTTGTGGCGGATACCAGCGGCGTCGTCTCCTCCTGATCCTTCGGCTTTCAACGTCCAGAAACAAGTTCTTTCATGATCGACCTGCGCAGCGACACGGTAACACGCCCCACTAAGGCATGCTGGAGGCCATGAATGCTGCTCCTGTAAGCGATGATATTGGGGCGACGATCCCTCCGTCATCGCGCTTCAAAATGCCGTCGCGGAGAGGGCCGGCAAGAAGGCTGGGCTGTTCTTTCCGTCCCGCACGCAAAGCAACTTAGCCGCGCTTCTGACCCATTGCGGACGCGGCGATGAGTATATCGTTGGCCAGGATGCCCACACTTACAAGTACGAGGGCGGCGCTGCCGTTCTCGGCAGCATCCAGCCGCAGCCCATCGGGAACGCTCCCGACGGAACGCTGCCCCTGGACGAGGTCCGCAGCGCCATCAAGCCGGACGACCCCATTGTGCCCGCTCGAAGCTGCTCGCCCTCGAAAACACGATGGGCGGTACGTGTTGCCCGCAGCCTATGTCAGGGAAGCCGCGAGGCTTGCCCGCGATCATAACGTCGCCTTCCATCTGGACGGCGCGCGGGCCTGGAATGCCGCGGTCGCCAGCAAGGCCAACCTAGTACTACAGCCGGGTTTGACGTCGGCGACGGGTGCGCTCGCGCCAGTGACAGTCATGAGCGCGCTGCTGATGGCGCCGGCGCCACACCGACCAGTGCTCAACCGCTTCAACCGAAGGCGGCTGCTCCCAGACCAGGTGCCAGAGAAGCCGCCGTACCTCCGGCACGGTGAGCGGCAACAACCCCGCGGCTTGCACGACGGGGGCTTCTCCCCCCGATGGCGTGCTGGCGCACGACGGTCAGATAGG
>NZ_JBVVAK010000235.1:0-9446 GCF_055792825.1 Microvirga sp. GN3 | reverse complement strand
GCGTCAAGAACACGTTCGCGCAAATCGGGAGAATAGGGCTGGGGCATGGCTCGCCTCCCGGGCCATATCCCAATCAACGCACAGACCACCCGAAGGGATTCAAGCCCAGATCAAAAGCGCTTTAATGAACGCGGAAGTAGCCCCGCAACCCGCCATACTGCCGGACCTGCTCCGTGGTCAGGATCGCCACCGTGGCAAGATGGTACTTCAGATGGGCTGCCCGAAGCGCCGCCTGCGTCGCCTCGATGGCGGCCGTGGCGTCGGTGAGGTTCACAATCGTCGCGGTGCGTCCCGAGAACAGGCGGTCCAGCTCGATCTCCTGTGCAATCAGCCGCTCCCCGATCGGGATCGTTTCCGCCGTCATGGCATCGAAGAGTTGCAGCGTGCGGTGCCGCTGCGCCTCAATCAGCGCGAGTGGCCCCGCCAACTCGAGCACATGGCTGGGACCGGGATATCCATTGAGGGACACCCAAGAACAACGGATCTTCCCTTGAACGCCTGCCTCCGGATGGGGTGGGCTGCTGCGCATCATGCGCCCTTGCCCGCGCCACCTGAGGTTATCCGTGACTGGAAAGACGGGCCCGGAGCCTTGGGGCCGTCCAGTTCAGGAACGTTCGGACTTTCGGCGGAAGCAGGCCCGCGTCAGGGTAGACGAGGCTCACCGGCAACGGCTCCGGCGTGAACTCCCTCAGTACGGGTTGGAGGGCGCCGGATCCCAGCTCGTCAGCGACCTGATACGAGAGCACACGGATGATGCCGAGGCCGGCCAGGGCCGCATCTATGGCGGCATCCGTGGTATTGACGGCAAGCCGTGTCCTTGGCTCGACCGCGAACGCTGCCCCGTCCCTCCGGTAACGCCACTCGGGCGCAATCGGGAAGCCGCGGAACGTGATCCCGTCATGTTCCTTGAGATCCTCCGGTGTCTGCGGCGTCCCACGGCGCGCGAGGTAGGCTGGGCTTGCGCAGATCACCCGTTCGACCGAGCCGACACGAGTCGCAATCAGCCCGCTGTCCTCGAGATGCCCGATGCGCACCGCGACGTCGATGTGTTCCTCGACCAGATTGACCTGCCGGTCGGCGAGGAAGAGCCGCAGGGTGATTTCAGGGTTGTCGGCAAGAAATTCCAGTGCAACTGGCAGCACGTGTCGTCGTCCGAACACTTCCGGGGCAGTGACGTGCAGTTCCCCGCGCGGGACGCTGTACTCGCCGGCGGCGGCGCGCTCCGCCTCTTCCACTTGCTCAAGAATGCCCTTGGCCGCCACCACGTAGGCACGCCCGGCATCCGTGAGTTCAACGCGCCGGCTGGTCCGGACCATGAGTTGGGTCCGTAGATGCTTTTCCAGGTCCGCCACCTTGCGGCTGACGGTTGCGAGCGGGATGCGCAGGCGCCGGGACGCGGCCGACAGACTGCCTTCTTCGACAGCGGTGAGCAGCACCGCCATGGCATCCAAACGATCCATTGATCCTTCCATTTTTCGAGAGGCTAAGTCCCACATTATCAGGATACCGATCATCACGTGAGAGGGATAGCTTCTTCGGCGACCTACCATGGCAGTTCAGCAAAGCTGGGCTGTGCTGCCGAACGCTGATCCAGTGGAGCGAATGATGACTGATCTCTCCCGCCGGGCTTTTGCTCTTGGCCTCCCCACCGCCGCTCTTGTCGCCGGCATCCAGCCCACACGGGCCGCCGCCGCGAACTCGAGCTCAGGGCTCACGCCTGTCCGAGTGATGCCAGTTGCCCAGGTGCAAATCGGTCGTTTCACGGTGACTGCTCTTTCCGATGGCTATGCGGATATGCCCTTCGGCTACTTTCCCGGACGGACAGCTCAAGAGGTGGAAGCCGAGGCAAGAGCGCAGTTCTCAGCCCAACCCTCCGGGATCCGGTTTCTGTTCAACCAGTACCTGATCGAGGATGGGGATCAGCGGATCCTGATCGACACCGGACCGGCCGGATCGCTCGGACAGTCAGGTCAGCTTCCGCAGGCGCTCGCCGCCCTGGGGCTCAATCGTGATCAGATTGATGCCGTGATCGTCACCCACATGCACCAGGATCATATCGGAGGCCTCGTTGCGGGAGGAAAGGCGAACTTCCCCCGAGCCGAGCTCTACATTGACAGGCGCGATGTCGCCCACTGGACGGATCCGGCCAAGCGGGCTGCCGCCCCTGATTATCTCCAGAACAGCTTCAAGCTCTCCGCTGACGTCGTGCGCCTGTATCCCAAGCTGCAAGCGATTGACGGCGAGCGTGAGATCGTGCGCGGCATTTCCATTGTCGACCTCACCGGTCACACGCCAGGCCACATCGGGGTCCGCGTTGCGGATGCCGGGCAGAGCCTCCTGATGGTGTCCGACATGCTGTTCCCGGTCGTTCATCCGGCAACCACCGACGTCAACTTCCTCTTCGAACAGGACCGTGCCGCCGCCCAGGCCATGCGAGCCCGCTTCTTCCCGCGTGCCGCCGAGGAAGGCGCACTGATGGCGGCAACGCACATGCCCTTTCCCGGTCTCGGTCGGATCGTCTCCGACAATGGCCATCTTCGCTGGGTGACAGCCGCGTGGGCGTATCAGAACTGATCGTACGGCCGGTTCGAGGTCCGACGACTAAGCCATGAGCACGCAGGAGGCGATCATGCTTCACAAGTATCTTGAGATCGTCTCGACGCCAGCGGTGAAGGCGGCACGCGAGCATTACGGGAGCGCCGCCCAATACGCCAGGCTCGATGGCACGCTCGGATCGGACGGTCCGGTCCGCAATGACCGGCTCGGCCCGCCCGAAGCCGAGTTCATCTCAAGTCGGGACGGGTTCTATCTCGGGACCGTGTCCGAGACAGGATGGCCTTATGTCCAATTCCGCGGCGGACCGGCAGGTTTCTTGCGGGTCATGGACGAGCACACGGTCGGCTATGCGGACTTGCGCGGCAACAGACAGTACGTGTCCATCGGCAATGCCGCGGGGAATGACCGTGTCTCCCTCTTCCTCATGGACTATGCCCACCAGCGTCGCTTGAAGATCTTCGGACGCATGCGGGTCGTGGACGCCCGGGCGGATTCAAAGCTCGCGGAGAGGGTCTCAGTTCCGGATTATCCAGGTCGGGTCGAGCGGGCAATTCTCATCACGGTCGAGGCTTTCGACTGGAATTGCCCGCAGCACATCACCCCCAGGTTCACGGAGCTCGAGATCCGTGAGGCGCTCGCGCCGATGCGCAACGAGCTTGCGGTTCTGCGTGCTGAAAACGACCGTCTGAAGCGCAAGCTCGGGGTAGCCTCCTCACGGTCCGGAGACGTGCCCGCCTGATGCGACTGTTCCTCCTCTCTGAGCGCTCAGGATGCCAGGGGAGCCATCAATCCCAACACCTCGCGACGGCCTCGCAACGGAACCCGGACCACCTCACGCCAGAGGCCCTCCTCGCCCGCGGCTTGTACGATCGCATCAGAGGCAAGGATGGGCGTGCCGTGCTCCTTCGTTGCCTCTTGCAGGCGCGCTGCCACATTGACCGGGTCGCCCATGACGGTGAACTCAAGACGCCTGGTGTCCCCGACAACGCCACAGAAGACCTCGCCCGCATGGACTCCGACCCCGACCGCCACAGGCGGATCGAATTGCCGCTTCGCATTCCAGCGGACGATGAGGGCAGCGAGCGTTCGGGCACATGCCAGTGCCCGGGCTGCGTCATCGGGCGATGGGTAAGGCAGGCCGAAGACAATCAGCGCCCCGTCGCCGATGAACTTGTCGACGACACCGCCATGGTGGTCGGCGGCATCCATGACCCGGCGCCGGAACGCGCTCATGAAGGTGGCGAAGCGGGCCGAATCCATATGCTCGGCCAGGGCTGTCGAGCCTCGCACATCCACAAAGAGGAGCGCGACCGTCTGGCGCCGCCCTGTCCGCAACTCCGAGAACGCCGGGTCGGTCAGGATCGGGGCGAGTTCCTGCGGCAGGAATCGCGTGAGATCGAGGCGCACCGTCGTTTCCCGGACAGCTTCCTGGAGCAAGCGGCGTCCGCGGCTCGCCACGACGACAAGAACGGTGGCCGCTATCGCGATCATGACCAGTCGTATGGCGTTAGGGGGAAGGCCGAACCCCAGGGAGAATTGCGCCAGGACCGCTGCACGTCGCTCGACCGGGATAATGCCGGCCAGCAGCATGAGCGCGGTCAGGCCGACGACGTACAGGAGTGCGACATAGATCTGCAATGCCGGTCGGTAGCGCAGCGCGGTGGCGGCAAGGGCGATTGGAACGATCCAGACACCAGGGAAGAGCGAGAAGAAGTTTCCCGGGATCCCGAATGCAAACAGGCTGAAGCTGAGATTTCCCAGGATCAAAATGGCATCTGCGGTCGCCGTCACGTAGGACAACCGCTGGACCGGATACCCGCGACGCAGACCCACCAGGCTAAAGACGCCGACAAGGGCCAAGCCGATCACGGTGATCCGCGCCGCGTCGATTTCGCGGAGGGTGTCAGTCGCTCCCTGGGGGACATGGAGGGCAACCAACTCCAATGCCACGAGCAGTCCCGCACCAATCGCAACACGCAGGATGCCGGTCTGCCGCTCCGCTGCGACCTCCGCTTGGTGGAGCAGGCGTTGCGCCGGGCTATCATCTTCCCGCGGCCCCTCGTTGAGCCGCCGATGCGGTGCATTCAAGAGACCACTCCCACGAGTCGATCCGCCATTGGCACCTACACCAGCCGCCTCCCCTTGCCCAGCATGGTCAACGTGCCGCCCGACGCTATCCGTGTCGCTGCATCACAGCCTCGTTGCACGCAGGCGCAGGGCATTTGCGATAACGCTCACGGAGGACAGGGCCATGGCCGCTGCGGCGATCACCGGCGACCATGCGCAGCAGGCGGATAAAAGCAACTCTTTGCCCTGTTTAATGACAGGCACCTTTGCTGAAAGTATCAGATCCGCACGCATACTCTCCGTCTAAATATAACGCGTGTCTATTGTACCGCCATTTTGGAAATTTACGCCGAAATTGCCCCGATCCCGTAGCCCACTTTAAGCGCCATGGCATTGGATAGTAAAAAGAAATATTATCTTATAAAATGCAACAAAATTATAGTAAATATCACAATTTTACTTCTGCAATCTGCATCGCAATTATGTCAACCTTGTCGATTTCCTGCAAAAAATGGTTCTGTCGCAAACCCAGTTTTTACTTGCCCATACCGGCGAGCTGGCGCTGGCCGGCTGCTGTAGATTCAACGGCTTAGCGCCGCGGCCATGACCGAAGATGGCGCTGAAAAATGCCTATACTTTGAGTTTGCGACAGAACCATTTTCAATAGCTTAGACCTGCCGGGGAATGGCTGAAAACAGCAGAAAACGGCCTTTACTCGATTGAGTTGAGGGACCCTCCGCGACTGCTTTTTGCCCTCTTTGGCGCATGTTTGGGCACATTGCCGCCCGAAGATCGCGTCTGGAGCCTCCCTTAACGCTCCGCCAAGAGCGCGGATGGCACCTCACCATCGTTGGTATGCTTCTTGCTTCTGGACGCGGCGATGGAGCTTGTATGCAACTGTGATGAACCATTGAATGGCCGTTCAGCCCAACATCGAAGAGACGGTGATCGCCGCAATTCTCGCCGGCAAGCTACAGCCTGGTGCCCGGCTCGGCGAATCCATCCTCGCCGAGCTCTTCAACGTCTCGCGGACGCGCGTTCGCGAAGCGATGATGAAGATGGAGGCGCGCGGCATCGTCCGTGTCAGCGCCCGGCGGGGATGGTTTGTCATCGAGCCGTCAGCCGCGGAGGCCCGGGCAGCCTTCCATGCACGTAAGGTGGTCGAGACAGGCCTGCTCCGCTCCCTCGCAAACGTCGCCCCCGAGGCACTTGCCGAACTTCGGCGACATATCGAGCAGGAGCGGATTGAAATCCAGGCGGGGCGCACCCACGCGCGAACCTGTGCTCTCGGCGACTTTCACGTCCACTTGGCGAATACCGTCGGCAACCGACTGCTGACCGATATTCTTCAGGATTTGACCGCTCGCACCGTGCTCGTCTCGATGCTCTACCAGTCGACCGAGGACGCGGTGGCCTCCAACGACGACCATGCCGGCATCGTCGATGCTCTTGAGGCGGCGGACTTTCACCGTGCAGCCGTTCTGATGGCCGAGCACATCGACCGCGTCGAAAGCAGTCTCGACCTCACGGCCAAGCCCGACCACCTCGCTGGACTGCGGGAAATCCTGTCACCCCCAGCACCTGAAAAGAACAGCTGACTTGCGTCTCAACCGAGAAAGGAACCATATATGAAACGCAGAACTTTTCTGTCCGCAATCACCGCAGCCGCGCTGGGCACCGTCGCAGTGCTCGGGTCCGAGCAACCCGCCAAGGCGGATGCTCTGGCTGGTGTCACCTCGCGCGGGACGCTCCGCGTTGCTGTGCCGCAGGATTTCCCGCCGTTCGGCAGCGTCGGCACCGACATGGCACCGGTCGGGTACGACATCGACATGGCGAAGCTCATTGCAAAGAAGATGGGCGTCAAGGTCGAGTTGATTCCGGTGACGAGCGCCAACCGCATTCCTTATCTTCAGACGAACAAGGTCGACCTTGTCATCTCCAGCCTCGGCAAGAATCCTGACCGTGAGAAAGTTGTCGACTTCTCCGCCGCTTACGCTCCGTTCTTCAACGGCCTGTTCGCGCCGGCGCAGGTGGCGGTGACCAAGGCTGAGGATCTCACCGGGAAGACCGTCGGAGTCACTCGAGGTGCGATCGAGGATCTCGAACTCACCAAGGTGGCGCCATCGGGTGCGGTCATCAAACGCTACGAGGATAACAACGGGACGATCACGGCGTTCCTCACCGGGCAGGTCGACGTCATCGCCACCGGCAACGTGGTTGCGGCCGCCATCCTGGCACGCAACCCGCCGAAACGTCCAGAGCTCAAGTTCCTGATCACGAACTCCCCTTGCTACATCGGCCTGAACAAGAACGAGGCCGGGCTTCTGGAAAAGGTGAACGCGATCATTGCCGAGGCCAAGGCGGACGGCTCGCTCAACGCCATCGCCAAGAAGTGGCTTGGGGCGGAGCTTCCGGCCGGCATCTAACCAGACCATCCAGACCGCGCGGTCATGGCCGCGCGGCCTCTCCCGCCATGAGACCGGACCGCAGATGACTTATCAGTTCGACTTCAACTGGCTAGCGGAATACCTGCCCATCCTCCTGAAGGGCATCGCGATCACCCTCGAACTCACCGTCGCGGGGGCTGTCCTCGGCATCACCCTCGGCACGGCCTGCGCTTGGGCGCGCAGCCTCGGGCCGAAGTGGCTTCGACCGGGTGTCGGCGCCTATGTCGAGTTGATCCGCAATACGCCCTTCTTGATCCAGCTCTTCTTCATCTTCTTCGGGCTGCCTTCCGCTGGCGTTCAGATGTCTGAGCTCCAAGCCGCCAACCTCGCCATGGTGATCAATCTCGGGGCATACAGCTGCGAGATCATCCGGGCTGGCATCCAATCGACGCCGCGGGGCCAGTTCGAAGCCGGCGCCAGCCTGGCCATGGGCCGTTTTCAGACGTTCTGGCACGTGGTTCTCGTCCCCGCCCTTCAGCGGATATGGCCCGCCCTCTCCTCGCAGGTTGTGATCGTGATGCTGGGATCGGCCGTGGTCTCCCAGATCGCGGCGGAAGATCTCACCTTCGCCGCCAACTTCATCCAGTCGCGCAACTTCCGGGCCTTCGAAACGTACATCGTGTCGACGCTCATCTATCTCCTTCTCGCGATCCTCCTGCGGCAGGTCCTCCGCAGCGTCGGGTGGGCTCTATTCCCGAGGAGGTCTGCCTAATGATGGCGTTCAGCACGTGGGACATCCTGCGCAACCTGCTCCTTGCAGCGCGCTGGACCCTCGCCCTTTCGCTCGTCTCCTTCGTCGGCGGCAGCATCGTCGGCTTGGCGATCCTGTTCTGGAGGATCGGGCGGATCAAGGCCGGAAGATCCTTCGCGAAAGGCTATGTGGAACTCTTTCAGGGCACGCCGCTGCTCATGCAGCTATTCCTCGCCTTCTTCGGCCTTGGCCTGCTCGGGGTTGAGGTGCCTGCGTGGCTCGCCGCGGGGCTGGCGCTGATCTTGTGGAGCGCAGCCTTCCTTGCCGAGATCTGGCGCGGCTGCGTCGAAGCGATCGCGCGGGGACAATGGGAGGCCGCAGGAAGTCTTGGCATGGGCCACCTGCAGCAGATGCGCTACGTCATTCTCCCACAGGCCTTCAGGATCGCCATCCCGCCGACCGTCGGCTTTTCCGTCCAGATCGTGAAGGGCACGGCGCTGACGTCGATCATCGGCTTCGTGGAGCTGTCGAAGGCTGGCTCGGTCGTGACGAACGCCACGTTCCAACCTTTTGCCGTCTACGGTCTCGTCGCCCTCATCTACTTCGTTCTCTGCTGGCCGCTCTCGAAGAGCAGTCAAATCCTCGAAAGGAAGCTCAATGTCGCTGATCGCCATCACTGAGGTGAAAAAGCGCTTCGGGGACAACGAAGTGCTGAAGGGCATCAACCTCGATGTGGACCGGGGCGAGGTCATCGCGATCATCGGCAAGAGCGGATCCGGCAAATCGACCCTGCTACGCTGCATCAACGGCTTGGAGACGATTGATGATGGCTCGATCACGGTCGCCGGGGCGCAGCTTCTCCCGGGTGACGTGCATCTCAAGGCGCTGCGCCTGAAAGTCGGCATGATCTTCCAGCAGTTCAACCTGTTTCCTCACCATACGGCGGGCGGCAACGTCATGCTCGCGCAGATGGTGGTGAAGAAGACGCCGAAGGCGGAGGCCGAAGCGATCGCCCGCACGATGCTTGACCGTGTCGGGCTCGGCCACAAGTTTGACGCCTATCCGGATCAGCTCTCCGGTGGCCAGCAGCAGCGGGTGGCGATCGCCCGTGCGCTCGCGATGCAGCCGATTGCGTTGCTGTGCGATGAGATCACCTCGGCGCTCGATCCCGAGCTGGTCAACGAGGTGCTCGCCGTAGTCAGGGAACTCGCGGCCGATGGCATGACCCTCATGATGGTCACCCATGAGATGCGCTTTGCCCGCGACGTGTGCAGCCGTGTCGTGTTCATGCACCAGGGCCGCGTTCACGAAGTGGGGCCTCCGGAAGAAGTCTTCGCCAAGCCGCGCACCTCGGAGCTGCGGCAGTTCCTCGGCGCGGCCTGACCCGTGTTGAGCCGGCTTCACCGGATGACGCAATGAATTCGTCGCTCCTGCACGTCGGGCATATAACTTAACAGTCGTAGCCGGCCCAAGATTGGACTGGCACACGTGGGAGAGCACCGAGGAATGGAGCCCCGGCAGGTTCACTCTTTCCAACGGGAATCTGCCAGACGATGCCCGTGGGTTCTGATGAGGTGGACGCCCCCCAACGGCCTCGGTGTGCCAAAGTGGAGGTGTTGAACTGCACCACTTGAGGGAGGCGTCCATGGGAGAGGTTAGCACAATTGGCTTGGATCTGGCGAAGA
>NZ_JBVVAK010000234.1:5520-9459 GCF_055792825.1 Microvirga sp. GN3 | reverse complement strand
CGCCTGAGCCCTCGTCCGCTGCAAGCGGGATTGTGGTGCCGCTGCGTATGAGCAGCGACCGGATGTGAGTTGGAGCTGGCGCTGGACACGGGCCAGATCATGCAACGGGCTCAGACCTTGGATGCGCAACATCAACTGGAGGTCTCATCAGTGTCGCGTTCCCCACCCTGTTGACGGATCACTCCCCATGTGAGTTGCACCCGTCGGTTTTGCGCTAATTACCTCCTGATCTGACACAGGAGGCTGCCATGACCGGTGTGGCCGTCGAGCAGATGCTCGAACTCTGGTGCGTGGAGTTGCGTCAGGTCAAAGCTCACCTCAAATCGCTATTTGCCCATCCCAGCATCGCCGCCTCGGCAGCCGCCTTCCTCGATGGGCTGCTGGGGCCTGAGCGGCGCAAGACCGGCTGGATGCGCGCGGAAGCCGCCGGCGATCCGGGCCCTTGGCGCCAGCAGGCGGTGCTCGGCCGCAGCCACTGGGACGCCGATGCGCTGCGGGATATGGTGCGCGACTATGCGCTCGAGACGCTCGCCTCACCCGGTGCGGTGCTGGTGATCGACGAGACCGGCTTTCTCAAGCAAGGCCAGCGCTCGTGCGGGGTAGGCCGACAATACACCGGATCGGCGGGCAAGATCACCAGTTGCCAGATCGGCGTGTTTGCCACCTACGTGTCGGATAAGGGCTGCGCCTTCATCGATCGCCAGCTCTATCTGCCCGAGGACTGGACCAACACGCCCGAGCGCCGCACGGCGGCTCAGGTGCCGGATGCCATTCGCTTTGTCACCAAACCCGAGATCGCCGCCGAGATGATCGAGCGCGCGATCGCGGCTGACGTGCCGTTCGACTGGGCGGCGACGGACTCCATCTACGGCGTGGGCTCCATCGAGATGCTGTTGCGCCGGGCCGGCAAGGGCTATGCGCTCGGCGCTCATGCGACCGATCAGTTCAACTCCTGGGGCGACAAACCTGAGGTGGCCGGCACGGCCGAGCAGATCGCAAAGGCTCTTGCTCCCGAGGCCTGGAAACGTCTGTCGGCGGGCGACGGCACCAAGGGAGCGCGCCTGTACGAATGGGCTTATCTAGAGTTGGCGGATCTCGAGGCGGATGAGTACAACGAAGACCTCACCGGCCTGTGGACGCGCGGCCTGCTGATCCGACGCAGCATCGCTGATGGGGATCTGGCGTTCTTCTCGACCTGGTGCCCGGCCGGCACGTCGATCGAAGAGTTGGTGCGGGTCGAGGGCCAGCGCTGGGCGATCGAAGATGCGTTCGAGACCGCCAAAACGGAGCTGGGGCTGACGCACAACGAAACCCGCTCGTGGCATGGCTGGCACCGGCATGTCTCGCTGGTGATGCTGGCCTTTGCCATGATGGCGGTGGTGCGCGAGCGCGCCAACACTCTCACGTCACCCCAAAAAAGAAACGACGAAGCCCGGCTCCAGCGCTGGTGCGATGGTCTGTCCAGGAAATCCGCCGTGTGGCCACCCGCCTCCAGCAGCGTCGGATCGAGCCTGCCTTCGTGATCGCCTGGTCCGCGTGGCGACGCGCGCATCAGGCGATGGCGCAAGCCTCACATCGCAAACGCAAGGTGCAACTGTAGTGCTTCTGTAATGGGCCGTTGGGTGTCAATCCCCTGAGTGACTGTCCTGTCGCCGAAGTCTTGCTTCTGTTCGGGGTCGGCGCGAGGCCGCCCCACCATGCCATCAGAGAGGATGCGGTCAGCCCATCTAAGACGCGTGTTCCACCTCGATGAGGTGCTCACGGCACTACTTACGGCTTGACCGCCTCCATCGTCCCGGCGACGGGACCTCAGGGGAACAGGACGAGAGCCGCCCCGTTCCGAACGCTTGTTCCTCCTATGCGGCAGCTTCCTCCCGGCCCCAGCGGAAGGTGCTGCCGTCGATCCAGATGCGATGCAGAATGACCGCGAGCTTGCGGGCCAGCGCCACCTTGGCCCGCCGCATGCCGCGCCGCTTGGCTACCTCCAGCGCCCAGCGCTTCAGCGCCGAGAAGCGCACCGCTCGGGTCAGCAGGATGTGGGCTCCTTCATACAGCGCGGTGCGCACCATCGGATCGCCCACCCGGCTCACCGCTCCCGTGATATCCGTCTCGCCCGACTGGTACTTCTTCGGTGTGAGGCCAAAATGCGCCCCCACGGCTCGCGAGCGCGAGAAGCGCTCAGGATGATCGACTGCGGACGTGAAGGTGACCGCAATCAGCGCACCGACGCCTGGCACGCTCATCAGCCGCCGGCAGACCTCGTTCTTCCGAGCAATCGCCAGCATGGCCCGATGCAACCGGGCGAACTCCGTTTGCAGCGCGTCTCGGGCGCGCAGCATGGCCTCGGCGATCTTCTCCAGCATCTCATGACCAGCCGTGAGGGTGCGCACCCGTGTGGCGAACTGGCCCTTGCTGATCTCGCCGACCTTCAGGCCGAAGCCGCGCAACAGCCCACGCAGGCTGAGTTCGATATCTCGCATCTTGGCCTGCAGCTGCTTGCGGGCCATGAGCAGCGCCCGGACCTCCTGGGCCGGCGGCGACTTGCAGTGGACGGGGCGGAACCAGCCCATGCGCAGCAGCTGGGCGATGCCGCGCGCATCGCGCCGATCGGTCTTGACGATCATGGCCGAGAGCGCCGCCTTCACATGCCGGGTCTCCAGCAGCACGACTTCGAACCCGGCTTGCACAAGGCCGGCATGCAGCCACTGCGAGAGTGGCCCGGCCTCCAGGCCGACGCGGGTGAGCGGCAGGTTCAGGCTGGCGAGGAAGGCAGAAAGCGCCTCAGGCTCGCTGGCGACCTTCGCCTCGCGGACAATCTGTCCCGAGGCATCGAGGATGCAGACGCTGCTCAGTTCCAACGAGACATCAATTCCGGCATAGTAGTCCATGGCTGTCCCTCATGATGCTTGGGGCCGATCCGCTCGGACCCCGTTCCAACACCATCACTCTGAGGGACAGCCACCCCGCTCCGCTAGCTCGTGAGCGGCAGGCCCATTACGGCATCTAGAGCAATCGTCCTGCTGCTAGGTTCTCCAAGGCTGGCTATGGTTTCTCCGCCTAGTGATGTGGCTGCTCGGACCGTGTCCGGGGCCAGATGGGGAGGCCAAGCCGGAATAGCCGCTGATAGTGGAAGTTGCTTGAAGTCGCGAAGTGCTTCTATCGCTGCAGTGTGCAAGTCAGCTGTCTAGGCGCTCGCGGGAATTCCTTCAAACGGAGTCGTAATTGGACCCTGGGGTTGCTGAGCTGCAAGTACTTGCCCTCAGCTGGTCCCAGGTATAATCCTGAGGGTCCGAAGGGGCCGCTGAGCCACGTGATTTCCCTCGTGTTGGGATCATACCTATACTCGCCCTCCTGCGGCGCCTGCTTGTATTTTCCACCTGACAGGAGTGTGAACTCGCCTCCCGGGTGGAGGCTTCCCATCTTCGAAAGATATGTACAGATATATCGCCCGGGCGGCGGGTCACCAGCCTGTCCGTCAGCCGTTATAGGCTGTCCGCCAGTGAGGAGTGCGATTATGGTGAGGTCAAGCCAACTACGCTTCATTGTGGCCGCTCTCTGAGGGTAGCTCAGCCTCTGCGACACCGCGAGTTGTAGCCAGTATTCGCGGCCCTTTCGGGGCGGCCGCCAGAGCCGGTTTTACTGAATAGTCGGCGCGGCGTCCCATAAGTTGTCAATCAGCTCTGAAGATTGACCCGGGTCGGTGTTGAACTTTGGCTCTGACGCAGTTTTGGTGCATCGGTCGTCGTAAGCTGTCATTCCGTCTCAACCAATCTGGCTTGAAGGAGGTCGAGATGGCCTCTGCCGTACATTTGACGCTTCACGAGCTTGAGTTTCTGCTCCGCCGGCAAGCACGCCGTTAGTGCGACGACATCAGCTTGCCAGTCTGGCTTCCGGTCTAGTGCTTTGAGTTCGAGCACTTCGCAGTTTACATGCCGTCTC
>NZ_JBVVAK010000234.1:0-5510 GCF_055792825.1 Microvirga sp. GN3 | reverse complement strand
GCCGGGCAATGATCCTGGCAGACGGGATGCGCTGAAGCTGCTCGTCTCCAATCCGTTCAGCGCGACGGCGGTGGGTCGACCATTCTCCCACAACGCGCAGCGAACCGCGAAAGCCGCTCGCTCGCATACGCCGCCAGAGCTCGGCGCCATTGCGGCACCCGCTGGTCCAGAGGGAAGACATCGCTCCGGCCACCTCGCAGGATCTGCCGTGCCGCGGCTCAGGCCGGCGCGCCGGACGATCTGCTTGATCGGGACGCCTTCTGCGCCGAGAGCCATGACCGTTGAGTTAATCTCCTCACGGCGCAAGTAATCCTCGTACTGGAGGCGTTGGGCACTGGAGAGAAGCTCCGGGCTGATCGTGGCCGATCCGATGACCTGACGGATCTAGCGCATCGACTTGCACACGGCCTCCAGAAAGGCGCGGCTGGCGTTCTCCATCAGATGCCGACTATCCGCGACCTGTATTGCATCCGGCAGCGCCTTGGCTGCCGCCTCTGTCGAGGGCGACGACGGTAATCTCCGGGTGGTTGGCCAGCCATGCCTGAGCGGTGGCCTGCTCCCGGTCCGGGAAGAGCGATGCGATCCGCCGCCATTCGAGGTCGTAGACAATGCTGCCGTAGCGGTGATTGCGGCGCCAGGCCCAATCATCGATCCCGATGACGCTCAGCGGCTCGGACGGAAGGTGGGCATGCCGGCCCACAACGCGCAGAAGAGTATCCTTGCTCACAGGCAGCATCAGCCGCCAGACCAGGCGCGTTGCGGGTCGTTCGCCCAGAGCCAAGCCGAGGTGGTGGACAATACCCTCGAGCCGGGCGGCATGGCGGGCGATCACATCCGGGGAAAAGCGTTCGGTGAAGATTTGCTGTCCGCACCGGACGGCATCGCAGCGGAAGCGCCGCGCTCGGATCAGGAACTGGACGGGTCGACCGGCCAGCGGCAGATCCGTCACACATCGGAGATAATGGCTATGCACACGCGAGGAGATGCTGCCACACGAGGGGCATGCTCCTGATCGGTGACCGGAATAACAGTGATGGTCACTTGCTGTGGATCAGCGTGGATCTGATCCACGATCAGGCCAGGTGAGATCAGAACTGAGGGGCGCAGGCTTCGGTGCATGATGCGGCCTCCCGAAAACAGCATCAGTTCAGTCCGCAACTGCACCAAAACTGCGTCAGAGCCAAACTTGCACGCCGAAACACACCAAGGGCGATTCGCGATGAGTGCGGTCTGCGCCACCCTGCAGGTCGCCCGTTCCAACATCGCTGAGCAGGTTGCCGGTCGACCTGTTAAGCGCCGGGGACGGCCGCCCGAGCCGGACGAGGACCTGGTGGAGGCGATCCAAGGCACTCATCGGCAGCCTGCCGACCTACGGCTATCGACGCGTGCACGCTCTCCTGGTACGCCAGGCGCAGGAGCAGGGCCAGGCACCTCCCAATCACAAGCGGGTCTACCGGATCATGAAGGCTCACGGTCTCCTGCTGCAGCGCCATGCCGGCGGGGCCGAGGCGCGCCGACATGACGGGCGCGTGGCCGTGGAGCAGTCCAATCTGCGCTGGTGTTCGGACGGGTTCGAGATCGGCTGTAAAAATGGCGAGAAGGTGCGGGTGGCGTTTGCGCTCGATTGCTGCGACCGCGAGGTGTTGGGCCATGTCGCCACGACGGAAGGGATCAAGGGCGAGGACGTACAGGACCTGATGATCACCGCCGTCGAGTACCGCTTCGGGCCGGTGCAACGTCTGCCGCAGACAATTGAGTGGCTCTCCGACAATGGCTCGGGTGAAGTAGTTTGGACTTAATCTGACAGACGGTGTCGTTAAGCTGAGGCAAGAGCCGAGGCCGGGCGCGGAGTGGTCGGGGTGCGTAGCGCCCGGCCTCGGCGTTCGAAGGAGCACCGCCATGACCAACGAGCAGAAGATCATCCGCGCCAAGGTCGGCCTGCTGGAATTGGCCAAGCAGCTCGGCAACGTCGGCCAGGCCTGCAAGATGATGGGCTATTCCCGTGACAGCTTCTACCGCTTCAAGGAGCTTTATGAGACCGGTGGCGAACTGGCCTTGCAGGAGCTGACCCGGCGCAAGCCGCTGCTGGCCAACCGCACTCCGCCAGAGGTCGAGGCGGCGATTGTTGAGCTCTCCCTGGAGCAGCCTGCCTTCGGTCAGATCCGGATCGCCAACGAGATGCGCAAGCGCGGTCACTCAATCTCACCAGCGGGCGTGCGCAGCGTCTGGCAGCGGCACGATCTCGAGACGGTGAAGAAGCGGCTCAAAGCCCTGGAAGCCAAGGTGGCGCAGGAGGGCCTGATCCTGACCGAGAGCCAGTTGGCGGCGCTGGAGAAAGCCAAGACCGAGAAGGAGGCGCATGGCGAGTTCGAAAGCGAGTGCCCCGGTTACTGCGGCGGTCAGGACACCTTCTCCGTCGGCACCATGAAAGGGGTTGGGCGGATCTACCAGCAGACCTTCCTCGACACCTACACCAAGGTGGCGTTCGCCAAGCTGGATGACCGCAAGACGCCGATCACGGCCGCCGACCTGCTCAACGACCGTGTTCTGCCGTTCTTTGATGCTCACGAGGTGAAGCTGTGTCGGGTGCTCACCGCCCGCGGCACCGAGTACTGCGGCAATCCCGAGCAGCATGAGTATGAGTTGTATCTGGCCGTCGAGGACGTGGATCACACCCGCACTAAAACCAAGAGCCCGCAGACGAATGGCATCGTTGAGCGCTTTCACAAGACGGCGCTGGACGAGTTCTATCGTGTCGCCTTCCGCAAGAAGATCTATAAGTCGATGGCGGAGCTGCAGAGCGATCTTGATGCCTGGGTAGCGAGTTATAAGAGGAGCGACCGCATCAGGGCCGGTGGTGCTTCGGCAAGACGCCGATGCAAACCTTCCTGGATGCGATCCCATGGGCGAAGGAGAAGATGATCGCCGCGTGAACCCATCAGACAGAGGAGCCCGACCAATCTCCGGACGCCAACTGTCAGATCAAATGCCAGCTACTACAGCTCGGGCGACATCGCCCATGACACGAAGAGCCTGGCGCAAGAGATGGGGCTGGAGCCGCGGACCACACCCGTGTAGAGCCCGCAGAGCAATGGCATGGCGGAAGCTTTCGTGCGCACGATCAAGCGCGATTACGTCCGCGTCAGCCCACTCCCGGACGCGAGGACGGTAATTGCGAGCCTGCCCTTATGGCTCCGAGCATTACAACGGCCTTCACCCGCACAAGGCACTCGGCTATCGTTCCCCGCGTGAGTTCATTGCCTCACGTCAACTGGGATGATCTGTTCGATCTTTCGGGGGCAATAACAGTGGCGGCCGTCGTGCCGATGGCCGAGCAAGGAGAGCTTGAGGTTTTGTGGGGCAGGTGTGCTGCGCTTGCGGGTAGCCCGATTGATGAAGGTCAACACGTTAAGATGGCGGGCTCCTGAAACAGATCCATGACTGGATGCCCGACACATCCTTATGCTCCCCTTATGGGCCCGTTAGGGAAGGAAAGCGGCCTCCCGCCAAAGAGCTTAGAGCTTAACCCTCGACTTGAAGCAGCCCTGGATCGACTGTTGCAGGGCATTCGGCAGAGCCGAGGCGGATGAGGGAAGGACAGAGTTGGGTTCTTGAACGAGGATGGGTGCTCAGCGGGATCTCTTCGGGCCCGTCCGATTGGCCTCAAACCTCTTAGCCTCAATCCTCAACAGGAGTTCCGCTTTGATCGCTTTGAGCTGGTCGTTGATAGCTTTCTTCTGGCTATTCAGGCGGTCGTACTTAGCATGCAATGCAGCGTCAGTCATGCGGGCTAAAGAAGGAAGCCGTGCCTTCCGACGGGCTCCCCGCGTCAGCGAGCGCATCCATGCAACGAACTTTGGACCCATGCCGGGCAGCTTGAGCCAGTGGGTGTCCGGAATACAGGCGACCTCTCGAATAGAGGGGGGGCGCCCTTCGAATTCGGTCAGAACTGTTTGTCTGACACCTGGAGGAAGCTTTTTGAGTGGAAAGGGATCATCGAGCTGCAACGGCGTCCCTCGGGTTCTACGGGCGGGATACCAGGATGCTGCTGATTTGTGGGGCGGCTAAGCGCAATTCTGAGGGACAACGGAAGAGATTTCATTCCCAAAAGAGCAGAACACCATGCCTGACGAGTTACGCTCTCCGATCAAGCCCTGGAGCGATCCGGGGCTTCAGGCATTTTAGGGCCACGAATTCCCGATAAGCGCGATTATGAAATGGCCGAGTCAGGTCCGGCGATGACCTACAGGACCTCGTCCTGGTCGCGGTGATAGTGAAAGTTGTGGCCTTTGCCGGAGTAAATGTCTCCCTCAATGATGGGGATTTGTTTGGCGCTCGACCTTCAAGGGGTACTACCAATCTGTCCTCCAATGCGCAGCTGGACTACGTGCGCCAAAGCCGCTTAGATCCAGGCGGCGCGGGGGGAAACGATGACCGAGGCTCCGATCATGCTGGTCGATGTGTTCCGTGTCTACGACGAGACGCTGACGCAGATCGGAATCGGGCTCTCGATCCCTGAGGCCGCGCGCCTGATGCAGATCGCCAAAGCGGTCTTTGCGGCGGAGATCGCCAGGGAGCGCGGGATCAGGACGAGGTATTACGTCGCGGCGGTTCATGGCGAGGATCTGAGCCGTCAGCTGGCCGAGCTGGCCCAGGCTAAGGCGCGCGTGTGAATGAGGAATCAAGCCGAAGGGCAAGGGTTGGGCGTTAGGGGTATCCTCTCACCCAGGGCTTGCCGGGGCTTCGCTGGTCAGGGTTGCTCAGCCCCGGCAAGCCCGGATCCAGAGAACTCATGAGAACCACTGCCAGCGTGCAATAGCCAAGACACTTGCGCGGCGTCTCATTGAGCCGTTCACAGAGGTCGACCAGCGTCTCATCCGAGAGACTAGCAATGTCGGCGTCCCGTGACAGGAAGCGCCTGATCCGGCCATTGGTGTTCTCCACCGTGCCCTTCTGCCGAGGCGCCTGCGGCTTGCAGAAGTAGCTGTCGATCCCGAGCTTCTGCTTGAGCACCGGATAACGCATGAACTCGATGCCACGGTCGAAGTAATCGACTGCCGGGCCGCAGCGGGCAGGGCTTGGAGCTTCGCAATCATGCCATTCATGACCCCGCCGAACTGCGGTTCGGGTTGCCGGTCAGGATCGTGTAGCGGCTCTGACGCTCCACGAGCGAGGTCAGGTTGTGCTGACCCAGCTCTCTGCGGAACATCATCAGGTCGCCTTCCCAGTGTCCGAAGCTCGTACGGGCTGTAATCTCCGAAGGGCGCTGCTCGATGGTGTTGGAATGCGGGATTGTGAAGCCGCGTGGCTTGCGCTGGTAGCGGGTCCGCCGCCGCCGGCGCGCCATCGGCAAATCCTGATACCGCCCGAGGTGCTGACCCTGTGCACTCACATGGGGAACGGTTGGTCAACAGAGAGAATGATGAGGCATGGATGAGACCTCCCGCTGGTGTTTGACATCCAAGGTCTGAGCCCGTTGCATGATCTGGCCCGTGTCCAGCGCCAGCTCC
>NZ_JBVVAK010000233.1:0-9765 GCF_055792825.1 Microvirga sp. GN3 | reverse complement strand
GGACGACATTGTTCCACCAGCGGCTCAAGCATCGTCCATTGTGTATCCGTCAGCATGGCTCCTCCTCAAACAGGACGAGCAAAACGCCTCCAGGTGCAAAGGGTTCAAGTCATAACAGGCCGTAATCTGTTGTTCTGTTTCTTCTTTGATGGCCTCGAAATCGTATCACAAGATCAGACAAAACCCCGAAAGGCTGCTGAGCAGCCAAGAGGAAAGCTGATCCAACACGAGAGTAGAGTACATGATCGCGATCGACACGAACTCCCGTTATGGCACTGTCGCCCAGCTGCGCGACCGGTACCGGAGCATGTATGAGCCGACCCACGGCGCTCTCAAGTCGATGAGCCTCAACCTCATTTCCAGCGAAAACCGGGCGACGCTGGTCCTCGGCTTTGCCTCGGCGGGACAGGCCCGCACGATGACCGCTGAAATCTCCTTCGATCCGGGCGAGCCGACGGTTGCAAGCCTCGCATCTCGCTGGCACTAGCTCAGGGACACGGGCCGCGCTGTCGGCTCCTAATTGTCTCAAGACCCATTTCCAATCCGAGATCTCCCGCATGTTCGACAAACATTTTCAGCGTGACGCCGGCCGACTGGTTGTTCAAGCCTATATCGATGGCGCCTGCTCCGGGAATCCCGGACCTGGCGGCTTTGGCGTCGTCATCCTCGACATGCACGGCAACGCCCACTCCCTTTCCGGCTTTGGCGGTTCGCAGACCACGAACAACAAGATGGAGCTCTCAGGCGCTATTGCGCTGCTCGACTATTTCAAATCAGAAGAGTGCAGCTTCACCATCCATGCCGACAGCCAGTATGTGATCAAGGGCATCACGGAATGGATCGTCAATTGGAAGCGCAACAACTGGCGCAACGCCCAGAAGAAGCCCGTCGAGAACCAGGATCTCTGGCAGGAACTCGACCGCCTTGCGTCAAAGCAGCAGATCAAATGGCAGTGGGTCCGCGGCCATAACGGCAACCACTACAACGAGATGGCGGATCAGCTAGCCGTCAACGCTGGACGTGGCGTTGTCCTGTCACCCGATTGGAACGGCGGCGGCGAACAACAGCGGCCCTCCACGCCAAAGACCGAGTTCCCGGTAGAATCGCCTGAGGACAAGATCATCACGCACCTCGAGCGGGCACTGGCGACAGGCTCACCCGCTGATCTCAGAAGTGCTGCCCAGGCCGCCCTCAACCACCTGAAATCTCGCTAACCTCACGCCACAGGACAGTCATGACGACTTATGCATCCCAGGCTCTGGTCTGGGCACGATCCCGCTCGCTCCAAGCCCTGAAGGCCAAACTGGACGCCGCGCCCGTCCTGGCCGCTGTCGCGGTCTTCCTTGTCCTCGCCTTCGTCGATCTGATCTTCGGTACCTCGCTCGCTTTCGTCTTCATGCTCCTCACGGTGCTGCCGGCAGCGTACTTCTTCATCTCGGACCAGCTTCGGCCGAGCCCGGTTCAGAAGCGCTTGGGATGTCTCGCAAGCTCCTCATTTCAGAGGTTCGTTTCCCTCGCCGAGATCACAGTCGAGCCACCCCTTGTCGCGAAGAAAGCCGGTCTTCTCCTGATGATCGACCGGCGATCCCGCCAGGTCTCGGACCGGATGGAGGTTTATCGCCTCATCCAGGAGGGCTCGCTCAAGAACAAGTTCTTGGTGCCCTCAACCATCCGGTTTCACCGGGACGGTGTCGCCGAGATTGAGATCAGCCGAACTGACCTGAACCCCGTACGGATCAGGATTGACCTCCGGCGGGGCTTCAATCGGGTCACCCTCCGGGAGACGATATCCGACGAGAAGAATCCGTACGTAACCCAGGTTCATCGATACCTGTTGGATATCTCACCCGACAGCATCGCCGATATCCGGAGGGCTAGGATCAAGATCGCACAATTCCTCAAGGTAGATACCTGTCCGACAGAGGAGCGTCCCAACAGGACCGCAGCGATGGCTTTCGCTAACAACCTGCTCGACACCCGCAAGAAGGAGCTTTTCGGCCAATGACCGTCGGGAAACTCGTCACACGTGAGGAAGCAAGGTTTCTCCTTTCGCTCCTCGCGTTCATCCCAGCCTGCGCCGCCGGGTCCGTCGCGCTGGTCGCGCTTATCGGCCTCCTCGCCGACTGACCCACTCATCCGTCGAAAAGGATCATTCCATGATCAGTCCGCAATCGGTCCACTCAGCCGAAGCTGTTCTTGAGGCGCTCGCACGAGCGAGCCGCGCCGAACTTGCCATCGAAACCTACGAACGAACGGCCGGCATGGTCGGCGACATCGGCATCCAGATCTGGCACCTGCTCCTGTCGCTGATGGACCTGTGTGAGACGCAGAGATCGCATTTCGATGTGCTCCTACAGCAGGCCCATAGAGCATTCGCCACCGACATGGCTGGTAAGCCGGACGCCCAGATTCAGTTTTTGCTCTTCGATCTGATGGCCCTTTGCAAATCAAAGGACATCGACTTCGCCGAAATCATCGCAAATGTCCGGGCTGAGCGCCCGATCATCAACGGAGATGACGCCAATGCTTGATCGACAGAAAGCGCGTACTGAGATCCTGGACGCTGTTCGGGAGATGGCCAGAGAATACCCGGAGGCGGAATATGGTGCCGCGCGTGAGCGATCGGGGCTTCTTGGCCGCATCAAGCGGATCTGCGGGAACATCATGCCGACCGCAAAACAGTGCTGGGAGCACCTAGGCCTCGATCGGTCAAAGCTGGTCGACGAGTTCACCTTCACCCAGGAGGACCTGAAACGGGGGAATGTGCCGAGACTATACCCGCATCAGGAAAATGCATTGGAGGCGCTTCGCCAGACCAACACCATGATCCTGCAGACACGCTAGGTGAGCAGACCTATGGAAGTTTCATCCGATCTGCCAACAGGTGAGGTCCGAGCGTATTGCGACCTTCATCGGCGCGACTTATACCCTAATCATACATAGTTTGTGAGTGAGTGAGTTAGACCCCTTGCATTGTAAGCTTTCTGGGCTTTCCACATTGCGATGTATAAATGCATCCTAATACATCATAATCTCCAGGCGGCGGCAACGTCGGCGCTTTTCATTGCTGTGTCGCCTATAACGGTGTTGTGCAGGAGTATGTCGCCGATCGGTTTTAATTGCCCAAAGTAGCGATATCGCGGCCCGATCCAAGCTATCGAACCCTTTGCGGGGCATAGCGTGCGGCATACTTGTGCCCGGAATCCCCTGCTCTCCGCCAACGTCTGCTTGTATCGGGCAGGGAATCAGTCACACTGACGTTGCGAAAGCCTTCACTAAGGTGTCGTTCGTCGGGGGAGCAATGTTCGTCAAGGTCAGCAAGGTCAAGAACCTGGGTGTTTTCGCAGACTTCACCTGCGCGCGCAGCTTTCTAGCTTTGAGCGCTTCGATGTCATCTACCGAGACAATGGCTCCGGAAAGACCACTTTTTCGCGGCTGTTGGATTGTTTGAAGACCGGATCGCATGACGAATACCCGACACTGGAGTACCGGATCGAGAGCCAATCAGGAGATCTCGTTCACGGCTAGCCGGCGGCCAGAAAGGTCCGCGTCTTCAATGCCGACTATGTCCAACTCAATATTGGCCCAATGGATAGCCCCTGAAGCTGATACTGATTATCAGCGAGGAGAACAAGGCACTAGCCGATAAGTTGGTTGCCGAGGAGACGGAAGTTGCTACCCAGAAGCCTATTATTTCCGCTGCAACTGACGCAATCCGGGCCCTTCAAAATGGGCGGGGGAAGATTTTCACCGCCACCGCCAAGACTATTAGCGAAGCGACGAGCGGGAGCACAGTCAGGAACTACCGCAAGAATAATGCTGAAATCGCCTTTGAAAAACTGGAGGCTGATTTGTCCCTGTTGCCTGAAGAACCAGCGATTGCTTCAACAGGATTCTATTTTTTGCAAAGACGAATTTGATCGTGGACTATACTAGAGCAATTGCGGTTCTGACTGAATCGGAGGCTATGCGGCGTGACGGCTTTGTGATTCCCTTATCTCGACCCTCTTTGGAGGAGATGAGCGATGACCAAGTCCTACTCACTGGATCTGCGGCAACGGGTGGTGCGCTTTGTTGAGGCGGGGCATTCCTGCCATGAGGCCGCCCGCCATTTTGAGGTGTCGGTCGCGTTTGTGGTGCGGCTCATGGCGGCGTATCGGGCCACCGGCAGCCTGGCGCCCAAACCAGAGGGCGGCTGGCGCTACTCCAAGCTCGACCCGCATCGCGACTTCCTGATCCGTCGCGTGGCCGAGAGGAACGACCTCACCATGCCCCAGCTCGCGGCCGAACTGCTGGCCTTGGGCACCAAGATCACGCCGGCTTCCATCGCGCGCTGGTTCATCCGCCACGGCTATAGCGTCAAAAAAAACTTTGCGGGCCAGCGAACAAGAACGCTCCGACGTGCGTCAAGCCCGCGAGCATTGGCACACGAAACGCCAGCCGCGCATGCGCCAGGAGCCGCACCGGCTCGTGTTTCTCGATGAGACCGGCACCTCGACCAAGATGACCCGCCTGCGCGGCCGCTGTCTGAAAGGGCAGCGCCTGTATGCCAGGGCGCCATTCGGCCACTGGCTGACCCAGACCTTTGTCGCTGGGCTGCGCTACTGTGGTCTGACGGCGCCTTGGGTGATCGATGGGCCGATGACCCGTCAGATCTTCGAGACCTATGTGGAGACTCAGCTTGCTCCGACCTTGTCCAAGGGCGACGTGGTGATCCTCGACAACCTGCCGGCACACAAGAGCGAGACGGCGGCGCAATGCCTGAAGCAACGCGGTGCCTGGTTTCTGTTCCTGCCTCCTTACAGTCCCGATATGAACCCGATCGAGCAACTCTTCGCAAAGATCAAAGCACATCTGCGCAAAGCCGAAGCCCGAACCTTTGATGCGCTCTGGCGGACCATTGGGGACATCTGTGATGGGGTCGAGCCTGAGGAATGCCGCAACTACTTCACTGCTGCAGGTTATGGATTCGTCTGAACAGCCGATGCTCTAGAGCGCGTTGACATTCAGGATTCCCATAAGCTCGCAACTCTGATTCAAGCTCCTTTTGGGAGCGGAGGCTTGGGTGAGCGGGGTTCGTCTGATTTTGAAAGATCACCAGTGGGATCGGATGGAACCGCATTTGCCGGGCAAGCGCATGGATCCTGGCAGAACGGCGGTCGATAGCCGGCTTTTCGTGGAAGCGGTGCTCTGGCTTGCCCGAACTGGGTCACCGTGGCGAGACCTGCCGGAAGTCTTCGGCAACTGGAACAGCGCTTTCATTCGCTTCTCGCGCTGGGCCAAGAACGGCGTATGGGATCGGCTTTTTACCATCATGGCGGATGAGCCCGGCTTCGCATACGTCATGATCAACTCAACCATTGTCCGGGCGCACCAGCATGCGGCAGGCAAAAAGGGGGCCTGTCTCGTGCGATCGGACGCTCACGCGGTGGGCTGACCCCCAAAATCCATGCCGTCGTCGACGCTTTGGGCAATGTTCATGTCAATCCTTTGCCTCGTAAGCGCGTTCATCTGGACCAAATGAATGTCAACGCGCTCTAGGAAGTCGCCGACATCGCACAGGCAATGCTGGCGGACCTTGCCAATATGGCAATCAGACGTATCCCTGGTCTCATATCTGATTTTGCGAAAGGCTATGCCACGCCTAAGTTCGATGTCCGCGACGCGCTGATCGAAAAAGGTAAAATCCTTCTGGTCCGGGAAAAGACCGATAGGCGGTGGACGTTGCCTGGTGAATTTGCGGATGTGGGATGATCAGCGTCGGAAAACGTCGCCATCGACTACAGGAAGAAGCAGGTCTTCAGGTTTTCGCTACGCACCTATACAGCGTGCGACATAAGGCGACGGCCTCATATGATCCGGATGCAAGGGACTTCTATAAACTGTTCTTTCTCTGCAGGCGGACGGGCGAGATGACAATGAAGGCGGCCACGGAAACGACAGAAGTCACTTTCTTTGAGCCTAACGGTCTTCCCGAACTGCCGCGAGGGCGCGTTCTGGAAAGCGATATCCACACCGCTTTTGCGTTCCACAACGGCACCCTACGGTTTGCCACGTTCGACTAGTCATTCTCGCGCAGTCTTCCCTAGAATTTCTGTGTCAACGGAGACTGAAGGGGTGCTTCGTGCAATTGGGCATTATGTTTGCGCCATTTCCATGAGAACGACTTCAATCGGCTCTCCGCCAACACCATGAGAGAAGTATCCTTTCTGGATTGCCTTAAAACCGTTACGCTCATAGAACCCCTGCGCGTTCAGCGTGGACTCGATATTGATTGGTCCCGAGTATCCCCTCGCCGCATTTTCAACGCCGACTTTGAGGAGTCGCTTACCCAGTCCCCGGCCTGCTGCTTTGGGCAACACAAAAAGGCGCGTCACCTCGCCAGGATCTGAGTCGACGAACCCCAAGACCTCACCATTCTCCTCGGCGATGACGGTATGGCCCTTCTTGATGATGTCCTCGTAATATTCGGCAGTACGTTCTCCCATCCACCCAGCAAGCTGTTCGCTCTTGTAATGATGTTTTGCGAGCCCCTGAACGGATTGCGCCGTCACGTCAAACAGCGATTGACCATCGCCAGCACGCGCTGGGCGCAAAACGATCCCACTGTCATTCTCAAGGCCGGTCATGGACTGTCTCCTTCGCAAATCATGAATTGAATCAGCTACTTTATTCTGCCGCGAAGCTCCCACAGCCTGTCCGAAATCTCAATGCGGAAAACTTCGTTCGAAAATGAACCTATGGACCGGCTTCGACACTTTCTGGCCCGCAACCGTTCTGGCTCTGCGTCAGGTCAGTCAAATGACATTCTGCGACGCGACTTTCATTTTGAGTCTTCGCACAGTCAGCTTGAGGTGTCCTCATGAAGGCAAGGGCAAGCCCAATGCCAATGAGGCCAATCAAGATGGACGCCGCCGCCAGGGATGTGACCGCGCTGATCTCGACGAGGATGCCGCCGAGAAAAGCGCCGATGGCGATCCCGGCGTAGGTGGTCGAGCTGTTCATGGCCAGGACCAGCTTCGACCTGTCGCCGGCCAGGCTGAGGAGCCGGTGCTGGATCGGGACGAGGTACATGTAACTCACATTGCCCCAAAGGAAGGCGATGAGCACGGTGAGGGCGCCATGGTGTCCGAATGCAACCAGGCCGACGAGCAAGATGAGTTGGGCCCCTACGGCCGCGATGAGGACCTTGAAGGGGCCAAAACGATCAGTCAGGAACCCGCAGGCGACGTTTCCAGTCACGGCTCCGAAACCATAGGCAAAGAGCGCGGCCGAGAGCAGCGGGACCCCGGCCAGCAGGGAGCCAGTGATGAAGACGCTCACATAGGAATAAACGATGAACTCGGAAACGACGACGAAGAGCGTCACAGAAAGGACACCGTAGATGATCTTGGAGAAGTCTTTCGAGGCCGGGCCGCTTCCGCGCTCCGGCGCCTTGGCAGGGATCCCGGACATCATTGAGGCGAGGATCAGCAATGCGAGAAGCCCGGCAATGACCACAAAACCGAAGGCGAAGCGCCAGCCGATCGTAGCTGCGATCCAACTGGTCGCCGGAACGCCGGCGACCTGTGAAACGGTCATGCCGCCGAAGATGAGGGACAACGCCATCCCTTTGCGTGCGGGCGGCAGGAGCTCGGCGGCCAGCGCGGTGGCCGCCGGCGTGAACATCGCCGCGCCATAGGCCGAAATGACGCGACCTGCAGCAAGGGTTAGGAAGTTCGGTGCAATCGCGCAGATCAGGTTGCCGATGATGAAAATTGCAACGGACAGGATCTGGACATTGCGGCGGCTCATGCCCTTGAACATCCAGGCATTGAGCGGCGCGAAGACCGCGTAGCAGAGCGCGTAGATCGAGATGATCCAGCCCGCCGCGCCGGTTGAGATCGTCAGATCACGCGAGATCACATCGAGCGCCCCGATGACGACAAACGTGTCCAGGCCGATGGCGAAGGCACCGATGGTCAGAGCGGCAACGATGAGTTTCGTTCGCCCATAGGGAAGGGATGAGGTCATGACCGTGCTCGTTCAGGTTCTCGTGGTGTGTTCAGGCCCAGTGACATCGTCGGTGCGTTTCTGGCCCGGTTAGACGGGCGGCTGGGCTTGTCGCGTTGAGGTACGCTCCAGATCTGGTCTCGTGAGCGCGGCGAAACGGCGGGCGGCATCCTTCAGTATCTCCGCGCGCCTTGCCGGGCGCACGGTCCGCCAAACTTCGAAGGCGCGCTGTGCAGAAGCGAGCACCTGGTCAATTTGCTCAGGGCCTGCGGAAGCGACGGAGCCGCATGGTGTTTCAGTCGCCGGATTGATCAGCGACACTTCCGATCTACCGGTCCCGTCTTGGCAACTTCCGTCAATGAATAGCTCGTGCTGACTCATTGCCGGGGTATCCCAGAGGTAGATGCCTTCTGCACCGGCCATGATCCGGTTCGGCGTCTCGCCGCGACTGTGCTTGGCCAAGTGCGTGGACGGATGGAAGACGAAGCTTCGATCCTTCTCTTGGAGTTGCTCGGTTCCCAGATTGACCAGGCGCATCGTCCCTCTCCCCGTGATCATCCTGCGGAGAACACTCGGTCAACCGCCCCTTGAGGGGTTAGCATATCGGCAAACACACCCCGAGGTTCGTGGAAATGCGTGCCCATAGCCGACGAATTCACTGAATTGGCGTCAATCGCCGTAGAAACCACGGCTCCGGGAACTCACCGTTTCCCTAGCGCGCACAAGGGGACCGGGGAATTGGATTTCACGGGTTTCGTCACGACAAGGCTGTAGTACCGATCGATCTTCAAGCCTGCCTGCAGCAATCCCTCCATGAAATCCTGATACGCAGCCATAGACGGGGCTGCGACGCGCATCAGGTAGTCGATCCGCCCCCCAATAGCCCAGCAGTCCAGGATTTCCGGGATGTCTTGAATCGCGGTCTCGAAGTGTTGTTGGTCCTCGAGGCGGTGACGATCCAGCACCACCTCCACCATCACAAAGATTATGCCACCGGTCAGGGCCGGACTCAGCCGCGCGTAAAACCCCTCAATAATCCCTGCGGCTTCGAGTCTACGGAGCCGCTCCGAACACGCCGAGGGCGAAAGATGAACGCGTTTCGCAAGCTCGCTTTTCGAAACCCGACCGTCTGATTGTACCTCCGAGAGTATCCGGAGGTCCCAAGCGTCTAGGCGCGCTGTATTGGGTTTCGAACTCATGGCCTTCTACTCTCAAGCCGTTGTCTGCGATGGAATTGATGCCTACCAATCGATTATTGTTGAAATCAAGTGACCTGCCTTCCAAAAACCGGACCGCTCTGAATGAGGAAATTCTCGGTTAGGCTTTGGTGTCGAACCGAGGTGACTGGCCTGCTGCCGGCTTTTCGGACGCCAGGTTAAGCTAGCATAGTTCGTTCCTCGAACTCCACGGGGGCTGAAATAGCCCAGCGTCGAATGACGACGCTGAGGATTGTAGAAGCGCTCGATGTAGTCGAACATATCTGCCCTGGCATCGTCCTTGGGTGAGCGTCGCTGCGAAAGCAGCCATTTGAATGTATCTATCTTGTTTTTAAGTAGTGGAAGAATGATATTGCGTTCCCGTATCGTCGGAGCCGGTCGCGCTTCAGCATCGATGGATGCGATATTATACCATCCCGAGCATTTCTGAACTACGGCCTGTTATGACTTGAACCCTTTGCACCTGGAGGCGTTTTGCTCGTCCTGTTTGAGGAGGAGCCATGCTGACGGATACACAATGGACGATGCTTGAGCCGCTGGTGGAACAATGTCGTCC
>NZ_JBVVAK010000232.1:4601-9783 GCF_055792825.1 Microvirga sp. GN3 | reverse complement strand
ATCCACCTGCCGCAGTTTCGCGACGATGTCCTCGGCCGTGTGTCTCTTCTTGCTCATTCGCTTGTCCTCCATTCGGCTTGAAAGCCATACATCAGGGAGGACCACTTCTCAGGGGGCAGGCCACAGGCATTCAGCCATTCTCCGACAATCATCAGTGCATGGGAAGGGTGAGAGAGATACAACCAAGTATTTCCGTTCCACTGGTTGGAGCATAACGATCCGAACGGACGGTCCCAGCGAAAGACCGTGAATCGGTTGCTCGAAGAGCCATGCATCGTGCCGTCCGTCAGGGTGACGTGCTCTGCGCCTTGACAGTCGCGTCAAATGTTCCTGGGATTGTGCGATGACTACGATTCATCCCCGGATCACCATCACCTACTGCACGCAGTGCCAATGGCTGCTGCGCTGGGCTTGGCTCGCCCAAGAACTCCTCTCGACCTTCCGAACGGATCTCGGTGAAGTGGCTCTGGTCCCAGGCACTGGGGGATCTTCCAGATCGCTTACGAGGGTGAGATTATCTGGGATCGCGAGCACGACGGAGGATTTCCGGAAGCCAAGGTCCTGAAGCAGCGTGTCCGTGATCGGCGGGATCCAGAACAAAGCCTTGGTCACAGTGACCGGTAGATCAAGACACCCTTCATCTGCTCATCGAGCGAGGCACCTCTTCTCTTGAGCTTGCACAGTGCACAAGAGTTGGACGGAATATGCCGACGAGGCCACCGCTCCAGAGCAATCCTTTCCCATAGTCTGATCGCTATCGTACCATGGTGCTGCTGACCCAGAAAGCGCACCTGAGCCGTTACTGTTGCGAGGACGTCAAGGGGTCGGTGTTGGGCGAACTCATTCCATTGCTCGCGGTCGATTCCGTATTCATCGCGATTTATTCCTCGGAAGGGGCCTCTTAAACAGAACCATAGGCGAGGTCAGGCAATAGGTGCGAGCGATTTATCGCGGGACCCAAGTGCTGTGAGGAGCAGGATGTGATTGCTCGGAAACTGGGATCAACTCGGCATGGGCGATGAGGAACCGCTATCGTCCATGCACCCTCCTCTGAATTGCTCCTGAGACAAGGGCCCATGGACGCGTTGGCGGAAATTGACCTGCTGTGTGAACGGGGGTGAGAGGTGCTCAGCAGAAGCCCCCTTTGGCGCTGCGCTGAAGCCTCGACTACTCCAGCTATTTGCCAAACCCCAGAGCAATTTTCTAGTTTCTCCGTTGGCGCAGATCCTGCTTGGGCCCATCCCCCAAGATCGCGCTTAGTACGTCTCTCATGTGAGAGATTGCGGACTTTCGGAGGATATGGCGGGTGGCAAATCCTCCCGGTTGCCGTAAAGACAAAAGTACCTTCTCATCCTGGATAGGCTGGAACTCCCACCAGTCGAGAGGAGTGACAAGAACCGCTGTTGGGTCGTTGGCTTTCCTCCGAAGAGCTTCTCCAAGCGCGGTGGACGAGGCTTGAAGAAGGCCAATGCCAACGTCGTAAGGCAAGGCTAAAACAAGTTCCTGATCGTTATCGGCCCCAAACTTTACAAGGATGTGAGAACCATCCACGGTCGCTGAAACGCTGACCACGCTAGCTATGGGAATAGCTTCAACAGAGACATCCATGGCTTGTGATCCCTTTGGCTAAAGTAATGTTGCGCAATCAGTGATTGGCCGTCTAGTCCCTGCTCGCCACCCTTTCATTCACGCGCTTTAGTGGACTATTTCATGCCCAGAGCCCGGGCGGCATGCTGCAATAGGAGTTCGACGAGATCGCGATGTCGAATAGCCAAGGTGTCTCGCCTGGAGCAAGCGCTCCGACCGCAGTGTGGTTTGTACCGTGGAAATGCTCAGTTCCTTTATCAAGGGCAAAAATAGAGTCCGTATTCGACATCGAGAGTGTGAAGCCGCGTCGTCTCCAGCAACACCAAGACGGGCGCCATTGTCAGTGTTCGGTCCGTCCGTGAGAGCGGCGGCTTTGCATTCGCCGGGTCGAACCAGGCGATGCATGGCGCGTCAGCCCTAGAATGACATACTTCCCGACGAACAAATTGCAGAATGTTCATTATCCGAAATCAGGGACAGCGAGAACGTTCTTCCAAACTTATCCCGCTATCATAACGATGCTTGTTCGCCGCACGACGAGCGCGATAGTATTGAAAGGATATGATTGCAGGCATTGTCGATAGCATGACTCGTGGGCATTTCCGATCATCGCTCAAGATGGTTCTCGGTATACTTCTTTTCTGGGTTATTATCGGAGCTGCCGTCGCGGGCAGGATTGCTTACTTCGATCAAATTTCGGCGTCTGCAGCAGCAGCGCCGTTGAAGGGAAGTTTCAATCCGCTTCAGTAATCCAACAGAGCAGGGGTGTCTTGTGGGGCCTTTGTTGCGAGCTCCTTTATTCTGCCGCGAAGCTTGACCCTGCTCCGTTGGAGCGGATGTCCGGTGGCGTCACTGGCAGATGCTCCAATCGTAATGATCAACGGCCCATCTTCAGGCAGAGGGATGCCGCGAGCAACACTCTCAACGGTTGTATGTAAGTTCTTCTGATCGGTTCTCGAGACATTGCTGGTCGCGACGACGGGCGTATCGGGCGGCAGGCCATTCTCGATCAGGCGCGTTGCCAGCTTGGATGCCGTGCGTCGGCCCATGTAAACGACCGTGGTGGCTTTTGGGTCGGCCAAAGCGCCGATGTTCAAATCTTCAGGGAGATCGCCATGGCGGTCATGGGCGGTGATGAACTGCACCCGTTGAGCGTGATCGCGGTGAGTTAGTGAGCCATTGAGCGAGGCCGCCGCGGCACTCGCGGTCGTAATGCCGGGGACGATGCGGACGGGCACCCCGGCCTCCTGGCAAGCGGTGACTTCTTCGCCGGTGCGGCCGAAGACGGCCGGATCCCCGCCTTTGAGACGTACGACATGTTCACCGCCAAGCGCCAGATCGACAATCAGGGCGTTGATGTCTTCCTGGCGGCAGGATGCACCGTGGCCCTCCTTGCCGACATGGACCCGGCGGGCTTCCCAGCGGGCCAGTTCGAGAATGGCGGGGATGACAAGGCGATCGTAGACAATGACATCGGCCGCCTGCAGTTCGCGCATCGCCTTCAGGGTCAGAAGTTCGGGATCGCCAGGACCTGCGCCGACAATGACAACCTCACCGAGTGCCGGCCTCTCGGGAGCCACTCCGCTTGTCTCGCGTGCGAGTTGATCGAGAGTGTCCTTCAGCCCGCGCTCGGGGTCCCTGTTGTTGAATGCGGCATCCACGAATTGCTCCCAGAACCGGCGCCGACCCGGCTTCGACGGCACGAAGTCCCGCAGACGATCACGGAAGGCCTTTGCGGCCTGCGCCCATGCGCCGAGGGAGGACGGCAGGACGGCTTCGATGCGCCGGCGAATGGCCTGGCCTAGAATCGGAGCTGCGCCATCGGTCGATATGGACACGATGACGGGAGCGCGATTGACGATGGTGCCGAACTGAAAGTCGCAGAAGGCCGGCTGATCGACGATGTTGACGAGGGCGCCGTTCCGGCGCGCCGTGTCGGCGAAGATTGCGGCGTCCTGCGGGTCCTCGATGTCCGCGATGGCGACCGAGACCCCGACGAGATCCGAGTCGCGCCACGGACGTTGGATCAGGGTGAGGCGCGTCGGATCGTTTCGAAGGACGGCGCGGAGTTCGGATGACGGATCCTCCGCAAGGATCCTGACCGTTCCGCCGGCGGCCGCGAGGAGTTCGACTTTCCACGCGATTCCATCGGATCCGCCGACCACGAGGATCGAGCGCCCGGCGAGATCGACGAAGATCGGCAGCTTCGGCAGAGGGTTGAGGCGCGCAGGACGCCGATCCTCGGGCTGAAGGGGCGCGTTCATTCCGCTGCCTCGGCAAGAGGGCCCGTATTGGCGTGAAAATCAGCTCCGTTCCTCGTCGCAGCGACAATGCCTGAGCGGATGACGAAATCTCCGAACCTTTCGGCGGGCTTTCGGCCATGGGCATAGGCCGCAAAGAGCGGATCGAGAGCATCGACGATTTCATCGTGCTGCAGGTCGGCGGCATAGAGCTTGGAAAGACGGGAGCCGTCGAACGCGCCGCCGAGGTAGAGGTTGTACCGCCCGGGACCTTTGCCCACGAGACCGATCTCGGCGATGTACGGGCGGGCGCAGCCGTTGGGGCAGCCGGTCATGCGGATCGTGATCTCGTCCTCGGCAAGGCCGCGAAGGCTGAGCCGCTCCTCGAGGGCCGTCACCAGCGACGGCAGATAGCGCTCGCTCTCGGCCAGCGCCAAGCCGCAGGTCGGCAGGGCCACGCAGGCCATCGCATTGCGGCGCAAGGCCGTGGCCTGGCTCGTCAGGCCGTGCTCCTCGACAAGCGCTTCGATCTGCGGACGCTGCTCGGGTGACACATTGGCCACGATGACGTTCTGGTTCGCCGTCAGGCGGAATTCGCCGTCGTGGATTTCGGCGATCCGACGGAACCCCGTCATGAGGGACGGACCGTCGGGAATATCGCGCAGGCGGCCGTTCTCGATGAAGAGCGTCAGGTGGGAGCGCCCATCCTCACCCTCGACCCAGCCGTAGCGATCGCCATTGCTGTCGAACTGGAACGGCTGTGGCTTGCCCAGGGCTTTGCCGATGCGCTTCTCGACCTCGGCCCGGAAAGCATCGAGACCACGGTCCTCAATGGTGTATTTGAGGCGGGCATGCTTGCGCAGCGTGCGGTCGCCCCAGTCGCGCTGCACCGTCACCACCGCTTCGGCCACGGCGAGCGCATCCTCGGGCCGGCAGAAACCCATCACATCGGCGGTGCGAGGATAGGTATCCTCCTCGCCATGGGTCATGCCCATGCCGCCACCGACCGTCACGTTCCAGCCTTTGATCTCACCCTTCTTGTCGAGGATCGCGATGAAGCCGAGGTCCTGTGCGAAGATGTCGACCTCGTTCGACGGCGGGACGGCCACGACTGTCTTGAACTTCCTCGGCAGGTAGGTCCGGCCATAGACGGGCTCGATGACTTCCTCGCCACCGACGACCTTCTCCCCGTCGAGCCAAATCTCGCGATAGGCCGGTGTCTGCGGCAGGAGATGCTCGGAGATCGACCGGGCGAGATCGAGAGCCGCCCTGTGGGCGCGGGACAGGGCGCGGGTGTCCCGCCGAGAGCTAGAGCGGGCCAGCTAGAGGCTCGTAGAGGACGGCGTCTGTGGCCG
>NZ_JBVVAK010000232.1:0-4591 GCF_055792825.1 Microvirga sp. GN3 | reverse complement strand
GCCGGTGTCTGCGGCAGGAGATGCTCGGAGATCGACCGGGCGAGATCGAGAGCCGCCCTGTGGGCGCGGGACTGATGCGGGTTGGTCGAGGCCAGCACATTGCGGTTGACGTCGCCGCAGGCGGCCAGGGTGTCGAGAAGGGCCGTGTCGATGGCCTTCATCGTTGCCTTCAGATTCGCCTTGATCACCCCATGGAACTGGAAGGTTTGCCGGGTGGTGAGACGCAGCGTTCCATTGGCATACTCTCGGGCAATCCGGTCGAGCTGCAGCCACTGGGCCGGCGTGCAGACGCCGCCGGGTATGCGCAGGCGGATCATGAAGGAATAGGCCTTCTCGAGCTTCTTCTTCGTCCGCTCGGCTCGCAGATCTCGGTCGTCCTGCAGGTACATGCCGTGGAACTTGACCAGCTGCTGATCGTCCTCCGTGATCGCACCGGTCACGATGTCGGTGAGGCCTTCCGCGAGCGTGCCGCGCAAATAGCCGCTCGCCTCTTTGATGCGCTCGTTGCGCGAGAGTTCCTTGGACATCGCTTCGCTTCTCAATAAACGTCTTGGTGATAGCGGCGGCCGCGCTCAAGGTCGCTGACAGCGATCTCGGCAGCCTCGGGAGAAAGGGCTTTCACGTCGGTGAAGGCCGCGACGAGCGCTGCGCGCACATCCTTCGCCATCGCCTTCGCGTCGCCGCAGACATAAAGCTGGGCGCCGTTGTCCAGCCAGCCGACGAGGTCGCGGCGCTGCTCCCAGAGGCGATGCTGGACGTAGACCTTCTGCGAGGTGTCGCGCGAGAAGGCGAGGTCGATCCGGGCGAGCGATCCGTCCTTCAGGGCATCCTGCCATTCCAACTGATACAGGAAGTCGTGCGTGTAGCGCCGGTCGCCGAAGAACAGCCAGGATCTGCCGCTCGCTCCAATGGCGCGCCGCTCCTGCACGAAGGCGCGGAAGGGGGCGATGCCGGTCCCCGGGCCGATCATGATGATGTCGGTCGAGGGATCGGGTAGCCGGAAATGCTTGTTCGGCTTCAGGCGAACACGGGTCGCCGCGCCCGCCTTGAGGCGATCCGCCACAAAGGTCGAGGCGACCCCGCCGCGTGTGCGGCCGTGGGTTTCGTAGCGAACGGCCGCGATCAGAAGATGCGCCTCATCACCAACCTCCTTGCGGGAGGAGGCAATGGAATAGGCCCGCGGCGGAAGAGGACGCGTGAGTGTTGAGAGCTGCTGGGCCGTCAGGGACACGGGAAAGGCCTCGACCAGATCGATCAGCTGGCGCCCCTCGGTCCAGGCGCGAGCCTGCCCCTCATCCAGCAGCTTGCGCGCCTGCGCATGCCCGGTCTCGGCCGCAAAAGTTTCGAGCATCTTGACGGAGAGGGTAGTGATATCCCGCTCGCTCGTCAGGGCCGTCCGCAGCGCGTCCTCGCCTCCCAGCCCTGTGGCCGCAAGAACGGCCTCGACGAGGGCTGGATCGTTCTCAGGAAAAAGTTCCAGCGAGTCGCCGGGCTCGTAAGCCGGAACGGCACCATTGAAGCCAAGCGCCAGATGGACCGTCTCCTTGTCGGAGCGGGAGGAATTCAGGTTGACGTGTTCAAGCACTTCGGTCGCGAGCGGCTCGCGGCTAACCTCGCCGCTGATACGGGAGCTGAAATCGACAGCAACCACGTTATCGGAAGCACTCTGGTCGGGCGCGAGCGCCTCAAGGGTGCTCTTGATCCACCCCGCCGCGGGAGCCTCGAAATCGAGGTCGCAATCGATCCTGTCGACGGACCGCACCGCACCGAGTTCCGCAAGGCGTGCGTCGATGGCCTTGCCGACGGCGCAGAATTCCGCATAGGCGGTGTCGCCCAAAGCCAGAACGGCATAGGTGATGCCTTCGAGACGCGGCGCCGATGCCCCCATCAGATCCGCATAGGCCCGGGTTGCCCGGGCGGGCGGCTCGCCTTCGCCCCAGGTCGCGGCAATCACCACCAGGCGGCCCTGCTTGGGCAGGTCAGCGACATCGAGATCGGCAAAGTCAATGACTTTGGGCTTGAAGCCGCTCTTCCGGGCGAGCTTCGCCACATCCTGCGCCAACCGCTCCGCATTGCCGGACTCGCTGGCGAAGAGGATCGTGAGAGGCTCTGCCGCACGGGCCGGCGCATCCACACGAGGGGCGGGCGCCTGGCCCGCATCGATCCCGGCGAGAAAGCCGGCGAGCCATGCCCGCTGGATGGGGGAGGCTGCACTCAGGACTCGATCGAGGCTGAGCCGGTCGTCGTCTCCGAAGGGCGCGGTCTGGGGCAGAAGGGCTGATGCTGACATGGTTCGAGTGTCGCGCGGGGCCCCAGGGCAAGTCAATGGAATGTTCTTTTTAAAGAACACGGTTCTGACGAAAACTTCTTTTGTTAAATTCTAAAAAGAGAGAAGAGAATTCTGTTTATCTATGAACTTAGGATTATATATCTATAATCAGTCTGCCTTACGCCGTTATCTCGATCGGTAGCGCCGTTGTGAACTTGACCCGCTCGACACTGAAGCGCGAGCTGACTTTCTTGAGCGGAACGATCCCGATCAAACGCTTATAAAACAAGTCATAAGCCTTTACGTCCGAGACAACGACGCGGAGGATGTAGTCGACATCACCGGCCATCCGATGAAACTCCACAACCTCGTTCATGGTCGCAATCGCATTGATGAACTGGTCGATAGCTTCCTGGGTATGGTCACCGGCTTCGATGCACACGAAGACCGTCAGGCCGAGCCCTAGCTTGTCCGGATCCAGAAGGGCGACCCGTCGCTGGATCACGCCCTCGGCTTCAAGACGCTGAATCCGCTTCCAGCATGGCGTTTGAGATAAACCGACCCGATGGCCGATGTCCGCGACAGAAAGTGTGCCATTCTGCTGAAGAAGGTCCAAAATTTTTCGGTCGATGCGATCCATCTCTGCATCCCGCCTTTTGTCGAATATGATTTTCCTTGTTCTGAGTTTTGAGGAAAGAATCTTCTCTTCTTGGGACAACTTGCCCCTTCGATCAATCGACCGCCTCTTCAGGTCAGAACAACCTGACCTTGACACCGTTCGTTATTAAGAACAAGTTCGATCTCGCAGTTTGGAGAATATTGCGATGGATTTTGCTTCATCAGGAGCGGCAAGGGCGGAGGCTCTGGCCCTTGCCTTGAGAGATGCCAGCCTCCCTGAACGGCTTTCCCTCGCCGCACGATCGCTCACTGGCCGGCTGGTGTTCACAACGAGCTTCGGCCTCGAGGATCAGGCCATTACCCATGCTCTGTTCAGGGCAGGCCTCGATCTTCATATCGAGCTCGTGACCCTCGATACCGGACGACTGTTTCCCGAAACCTACGATCTCTGGGCGCAGACAGAGAATCATTACGGGCGCCAGATCAATGCCGTGAGCCCGGACCGCGCCAGCTTGGAAGCGCTCGTATCCCGCCAGGGCATCAACGGCTTCCGTCATTCCGTCGAGGCCCGAAAGGCCTGCTGCGACGTTCGGAAGGTCGAGCCCCTTGGCCGGGCTCTCATGGGCGCGGCAGGCTGGATTACGGGGCTTCGTGCCGAGCAGTCGGCGTTTCGAGCCGCCGTGCCGCTCGCGGTCCAGGATAGCGGCTATGGCCTGATCAAGATCAATCCCTTGGCGGATTGGAGCCGGCAGGACCTCGTCCGGTATGTGACGGACAATGCTATTCCCTATAACCCGCTGCACGACCAAGGATACCCGTCGATCGGTTGCGCTCCCTGCACCAGAGCGGTCCGCCTAGGCGAGCCTGAGCGTGCCGGTCGCTGGTGGTGGGAGCAGGAGGCCAAGAAAGAGTGCGGCCTGCACCTCGGGCCGACCCATCAAATTCAGGAGCATTCCCATGATCAGCGGGCGTGAGGCAGAAAGCGTGCGCCGCGCAAAGCTGCCCGATTCGCAACGTTCGTTGTCCGAGGGCAAGCTGCTCCGGTCGGGTCTGACCCATCTCGACCGCCTCGAGGCGGAGAGCATCTACATCATGCGTGAGGCGGTGGCCGAGAGCGACAACCCGGTCATGCTGTATTCCATCGGCAAGGACTCGTCCGTCCTGCTGCATCTGGCGTTGAAGGCCTTCTATCCGGCAAAGCCGCCATTTCCTCTTCTGCATGTGGATACGACCTGGAAGTTTCGCGAGATGATCGCCTTCCGGGATCGCCGGGCCAAGGAGTTGGGCCTCGACCTGCTGGTGCACACCAATCCAGACGGGCTTGCCCGCAACATCGGCCCGATCAGCCACGGCTCAGAGGTTCATACAGATGTCATGAAGACCCAGGCGCTCAAGCAGGCCCTGGAGCGGTATGGGTTCGACGCCGCGTTCGGCGGCGCTCGCCGCGACGAGGAGAAGTCGCGGGCGAAGGAGCGGGTGTTCTCGTTGCGCAATGCCCATCATCGCTGGGATCCCAAGCGCCAGCGGCCCGAGCCCTGGCAGCTCTACAACGGGCGCAAGCGGCGCGGCGAGAGCCTGCGCGTCTTTCCGCTCTCCAATTGGACCGAGCTCGACATCTGGCTCTACATCCACCGGGAGAACATTCCGATTGTTCCGCTCTATTTCGCGGCCGAACGACCGGTCGTGGAGCGGGACGGCATGCTC
>NZ_JBVVAK010000231.1:0-9919 GCF_055792825.1 Microvirga sp. GN3 | reverse complement strand
CCAGATGCGCGCGGATATCCATGATGGCCAGGAGCAATCGCTCCACATGGGCCGGATCCATGAGCGCAAGACCAACCTCGCCATCTCGAAAAGCCTCTTGCGACGCACGGCCGGTCCATACATTGGGTCAACTTCGGTAGTCGCACGGGTCGGAATGAAGGTCTGCTCGTCCCCCGAGTGCGGAAGTACGGCTAAGGTCAGCCCCGTGCCATGAGCGGTCCTTCCCTAAACCCGCAATCTCAATCCGTTGGTGGCAGTCTCCGTTTCAGCCGCGGTACCGAAGCGCCTCGACGAGGAGCCTGAAGGCCCGCGAAGACTGACGGCGCTGCGGATAATAAAGGTGGTACTCGCGGTGCTGTTCTGCTCAGGAAAACGCTTTCCCGCCGGAGGTCGAGCGTCGATCGGCCTGCCGCATCGCATTCGACGTTCGATGTCAATGCTACGCCTCTTTTCCGGACGCATCCTGGTAGCCTGGCGGCGCGTCAGGAAACCTGTCGAGACGACCCTCAAGACGAGCAATCTTGCTCTCCAGGTGCCGCACCCGGGCTTCCAGATTATGTAAGTGTTCGCCTCTCGGATCATCTATGCCGGAAAGCGCCTCGGAATACAGACGCATCTTCTCCAGAAACCAGTTCATCTTTCTTCCTCGTCTTTCGGATACTCTCAGATCTGCGCTATTCAGCGGCTGCAGCAACGACGGCAAGTCTCTGCGGCTCAGTGCCTTGCAGGGCCTCATGTTCCTCATCGACGACCTCAGGCTTGATCCGGAACCACGCCGCATAGAGGGCCGGCAAGAAGACCAGGATCAAAACTGTTCCAGCCGCCGTGCCGCCGATCAGCGTATAGGCCATCGATCCCCAGAAGACGGAGTGCGTGAGGGGGATGAAGGCCAGCACAGCGGCAAGCGCGGTCAGGATCACAGGCCTCGTGCGTTGCACCGTGGCCTCGATGATGGCGTGATAGGCGTCAAGGCCGGCAGTGCGGTTCTCCTTGATTTGTTCGGTCAGGATCAGCGTATTGCGCATCAGGATGCCGGCCAGTCCGATCAGGCCCAGGATGGCGTTGAATCCGAAGGGCTGGTTGAAGGCGAGCAACATCGGCACGACGCCGACGAGGCCAAGCGGTGCCGTCAGCAGCACCATGGCCATTGTCGCGAAGGATCGCACCTGCAGCATGATGACGATCAGCGTGACGGCGATCATGGCCGGGAAGACTTTACCCAACGCGGCGTTGGCCTTGGCCGCCTCCTCAATCGATCCGCCCAATTCGATGCGATAGCCGACCGGAAGGGATGCGATCAGCGGCTGAAGGGCCGTCATGATCTGCTTGGAAACCTCTGGAGGCTGGGTCGCCTCATTGATGTCCGAGCGGATCGTGATGACGGGCGTGCGATCGCGGCGCTTCAGGATCGGCTCTTCCAGACGGACCTCCGAATGGCCGATCTGGTCGAGCGGAATCTGGCGGCCGTCCCGGCTCATCAGTGAGAAATCCGCCAGACGCGTCGGATCCAGCCGCTCGCCGCCGGCGCTGCGGGCCACGAGGGGGACATTGCGGATGTCCTCGCGGACCTGCGTCACGGCGATGCCGGTGAGGAGGAACTGGAGCTGCCGGCCCACCTCCGCCGGCGAGAGGCCGATGAGGTTCAGTCGATCCTGATCCGGGATGAAGCGCAGCACGGGTGTGCGGTTGCCCCAATCGCGGTTGGCCTGCCGCACGTCCGGGACGCCGCGCATCGTATCAAGGGCTTTTTCAGAAATCGCGTACAGTTGCGCGGGATCAGGTCCCATGACCCGGAACTCGACCGGGAACGGTGTGTAGGGTCCGAACACAAGCTGCGTGACGCGCACATAGGCCCCGGGTGCGAGCCCCTGTGACACCGCCTCGCGGAGCCGGTGTTTCAAAGCCTCGCGCGCCTCGGCGTCAGGTGTCAGCACAACGATCTTGGCGAAGGCAGGATCAGGCAGTTCCGGCGCCATCGCGAAGAAGAAGCGGGGAGCGCCCTGACCGACATAGCTCGTGACGATCTTGGCCTCGGGCTGGTCGTCCAGCCAGTGTTCGAGCTTCTCGACTGTGGCGGTTGTCGTCTCGATGCTGGTGCCTTCCGGCAGGCGAACCTCCACCAGCACTTCGGGGCGGTCGGATGTCGGGAAGAACTGCTGTTTGACGGTGCCCATGCCGACGCCGGAAAGCGCGAAGGCGATGCCAACGATGCCGCAGGTGACGAACTTGTGGCGCACGGCAAAGGTGATCAGCCGGCGCAGGCGCCGATAGTTCAGTGTGTCGTAGATCGCATGGTGACCACCCTCGATCGGTTTGATCGCGGGCAGCATCTTGACGCCGAGATAGGGCGTGAAGACCACCGCGACGATCCAGGAGACGATGAGGGCGAACCCCACGACCCAGAAGATGTTGCCGGCGTATTCGCCGGCCGTCGAGCGCGCAAAGCCCACCGGCAGGAACCCGGCGATCGTCACGAGTGTTCCGGACAGCATCGGCGCCGCCGTGTGGCTCCACGCATAGGCCGCCGCCTTGATGCGGTCCATGCCCTCTTCCATTTTCACCACCATCACCTCGATGGCGATGATGGCGTCGTCCACGAGAAGACCAAGCGCTAGGATGAGGGCGCCGAGCGTGATGCGGTCGAAGAACCGACCGGTTTCGAGCATGATGAGGAATACAACCGCCAGCGTCAGCGGGACGGCGGCCGCCACGACGATGCCGACGCGCCAGCCCAGGCTGAGCAGGCTCACCAGCAGCACCACGCCGAGTGCCATCGCGAACTTCAGCATGAATTCGTCAACCGCCGAGGTGATGTTGACGGCCTGGTCGGTCACCTTGTCGAGTGTCATCCCGAGCGGTAGTGTTTGTGCGAGGGCCGCCGTCCTGTCCTCCAGCGCCTTGCCGAGCGCGAGGCCATCCCAGCCCTCCTGCATCACCGCCGCGAGCATGATGGTGGGCTCACCCTGACGTCGGATGAGGTAGGTGGGAGGATCTTCATAGCCGCGGCGGACCTCGGCGATGTCGGAGAGCTTCAGCGTCCGCCCCGCAGCGGCGATCGGCGTGTCGGCGATCGCCTGGACACTGTCATAAGCGCCGTCGATCCGGATGAAGACCCGCGGCCCCTGGGTGTCGATCGAACCTGCCGGTGTGACGGTGTTCTGCCGCTGCAAGGCGGCGACGATGTCCTGTGCCGATACGCCGAGGGTTGCCAGTTTGGCATAGGAGAATTCGACAAATATCTGTTCGGGTCGTTCACCGAGAATGTTGATCTTCTTGACACCGGGCACATGCAGAAGGTCCTGGCGGATCACCTCGGCCTGCCGAACCAGCTCACGCATCGGCATGCCCTTCGCCTTGAGGGCGTAAAGGCCGAAGCTCACATCCGAATATTCGTCATTGACGAAGGGGCCGAAGACGCCGGACGGCAGGTTGCGCGCTTCGTCCCCGAGCTTCTTACGGGCTTGGTAGAACTCCTCCTGCACGACCGATGGCGGTGTGCTGTCCTTCAGCGTAACCGTCATATACGCATAACCCGGCCGGGTGGTCGTCTCCACCCGGTCGTACCAGGTCAGCTCCTGTAGCCGCTTCTCCAACGGTTCGGCGACGAGGTCCTGCATCTCGCGCGCGGTCGCGCCCGGCCATGCCGTCGTGACCGTCAGGGTCTTGATGGTAAAGTTGGGGTCCTCCGCCCGTCCGAGCATGACGAAGGCATAGGCGCCGGCAGCCACCAGCAGGAGGATGAAGAACAGGGTGACGGCCCGTTCGCGAACGGCGAGAGCGGAGAGATTGAGGCTCATTAGTTGCTCCTGCTTTCCAACGCAGTCCTGACGCGAGCGCCCTCCTGCAGGCGATGAGCGCCGAGCGAAACAATCGGATCACCAGAGCTCAGTCCGGAGATCACGGCGGTTTCGCCGCTCACCCGAACAAGCTTGACGGGCTGAAAGCGTACGGTCGAGGTGGCGCTGTCCAACACCCAGACGCCGGTTCTCTGGCCATTGTCCAGCACAGCTCCAAGTGGCACTTCCACCTCCGGCTGGCTGGCCTGGTTCACCAACAGAATGGTCACCGTCGCGCCAAGCGGTGCGGCCGCGGCCTCGCCGTCGAGCACATAGCGGGCCTCATAGGTCCGGGTCTGGGCATCGGCGGCGTCTGATAACTGCCGGAGTTGTGCCGTATGGCGATGTCCGTCGCTTCCATACACGCGGGCCTCGGCCCTCGACCCGATCGCCGGCCGGATCGTTTCGGGAAGCGCGACCACCGCTTCGCGGGGGCCGGCCTGGGCAAGCCGAACCACGGTCTGGCCGGCGGAGACGACCTGTCCCGGCTCGCCAAGCGTTTCGATGACCGTTCCATCCGCGTCCGCCACCAGGACCGAGTAGGTCGCCTCGTTCTCGGCGACCCGTGCTTCAGCCTCGGCGGCGGCGAGTTGCGCCTCGGCTGTATCCGACGCGGCCTTGGCCTGCTCATAGCGCTGTCGGGAAGCCCATCCATTGTTGAGCAAACTGGCGTATCGCCGTTCATCTGCGTCCGTCTGAACGACGGATGCGCGCGCTGCGGCAACGGCGTTGCGCTTCGCCGTGAGCGCCAGGCGAAGGTCGGTTTCGTCGATCCGCATCAGCGGCTGACCGGCTTTGACCGGCTGACCGACATTCACAAGCCGTTCCACGATCTTGCCGGCGACGCGAAAACCGAGATTGCTCTGCACCCTTGCTCCGACGATGCCCGTGAAACTGCGTTCGGATCCGGTCACCCGCGCTGCCGTCACCAGTCTGACGATCGGCGGATCCTGCCGCGGGTCGCTCACGGCAGAGGCTTCCTGCGTAGGTACAGCAAGTGTGACGACTGCAGCTGCCCCTGACACCGCGATCAGGATGCCTCCCAGTACAACAGCGGGTCTCTTCTTCATGCCCGTCGCCTCGATAAAATTAGATTGCGTTCACACTCTATATCGGATATAGATTACGAATGCAATCTAAAAAAGAGGAGATCGGTGATGCGCGTGAGTCGCGTTCAGGCTGAGGAAAACCGGCAGACGGTCATCAACGTCGCGAGCCGCCTTTTTCGGGAACACGGCTTTGACGGCATCGGCCTGAAGGACCTGATGGAAGGTGCCGGGCTGACCCAAGGCGCCTTTTACAAGCAGTTTGAATCCAAAGACGATCTGGCGGCGCAGGCTTCCAGACGTGCGCTGGAGAATGCCCTTGGCCGGTGGTCCGCCGCTGCGCAGGCCAATCCGCAGGACCCGCTTGGAGCGGTCGTCGCGTTCTATCTCAGCATGGGGCACCGTGCAGAAAGGATGGACGGCTGCCCGGTGGTCGCGCTCGGCTCGGACGCTGCCCGGCAGGGCGCCGACGTAAAGGCGTCATTTGAAGCCGGCATCAGGGATTACCTCGAGATGCTCGGCGGCTGGATTGGCGAGGCCGGCGGCGAGAAGGGCGGCGGGCAGCCCGGCGGCAAGGCGATGGCCATTCTGTCGATGATGGTCGGTGCGGTGGTCCTCTCGCGTGCTGTCAACGACGAGCAGATGTCGAAGCGGTTCCTGCAAGCGGCCGCCGAGAGCGTGCTGACGGGATTGTCTGCCGGCGAGGCCCAAGAAGGACCACGCCAATGACGATGGATTCTCCGGCCGAAGCGCGCAGCGCAACTGTTTCAACCGCCGACCTTGTGGGCTGGTCCGGGCTTGAGCTCGTTGCGAGGCTGGCAGAAGCAAGCGGTGATCGCGAGCGCGTGTCCGTACAGGATTGAGCCACAGCTGGACAGCGCTGCCCACGTACCCAGATCGAGAGGAAGGTCGATGCGACGGATTGTTGTAACAGGTATGGGCGCGGTCACGCCCCTTGCCGCAGATGTCGAAACGTCCTGGTCGCGTCTCCTGGCCGGTTGCTCGGGCATCCGGAGGCTTCCGGACGATGTGGTGGGAGACCTGCCGGCGAGATCGGCGGCGTGGTTCCCTCCTTGGAAGAAGATCCGGACGCTGGTTTCGATCCGGATGCCGTGCTGGCGCCGAAGGACCAGCGCAAGGTAGACCGGTTCATCCTCTTCGGGCTCGCCGCGGCACAAGAGGCACTCGCTCAAGCGAAGTGGACACCCGTCTCGGAAGCGGATCGCTTGCGCACAGCCACGATCATCGCTTCGGGCATCGGCGGGTTCCCCGCCATCACCGAGGCGGTGCGCACGGTCGACCGGCGCGGCGTCCGCCGTCTGTCGCCTTTCACGGTGCCGTCCTTCCTCGTTGGCCGTCGCTGGTGGCCTGCCTTCTCAGCGCGCTGGCCTACAACTTCTTCTTCTACCCGCCGGCCTACGGGTTCACCGTGGCCGATCCGGCCAACATCGCCACTGTGTTCTTCTTCCTCGTCGTGGCGGTCATCACGAGCCATCTCGCCTCCCGGGCCCGGGCGGCGGCGCTTGCCGCGGCGAGCCGGGCCGCGACGACGGAGGCGCTGTACGCGTTCAGCCGCAAGATCGCCGGAATCGTCACGCTCGACGACCTGCTGTGGGCCACGGGGCAGCAGATCGGCTCGATGCTGCGGCTTGAGGTGGTCATCCTGCTCCCAGACGCCGATGGCAGGCTCGAGATCAAGGCCGCCTACCCGCCCAATGGTCACGCCGACGGGACCGATGCGGCCTCTGCCCGGCTGGCCTGGGACGAGAGCCGGGCGGCGGGACGGGGCACCGAGGCGTTGCTCACGGCGCAACACCTGTTCCTGCCCCTGCGCACCAGCCACGGGCCGGTCGGCGCGATCGGGGTCAGCCGGACCGGAGCACCGCTGAATCCCGACGAGGAGCGCTTGCTGGCGGCGCTCGTCGACCAGGCCGCCGTCGCGATCGAGCGCGTCCGGCTGGCCGCCGAGAGGGACGCGGCACGCCTTGCCGCCGAGACCGAACGGCTGCGCTCAGCCCTGCTGAGTTCGCTCTCGCATGACCTGAAGACGCCGCTGGCGTCGATCACCGGCGCGGCCACGTCCCTGCGCCAGTACGGCGAGTTCTACGATGCGGCCGCCCGCGAAGAACTCGCTGCCACGATCCAGGGTGAGTCCGAGCGCCTGTCCCGCTTCGTCGCCAATCTTCTCGACATGACCCGTCTCAAAGCCGGCGGCATCGAACTGAAGCGGGAGCCGGTCGATCTGGGCGAGGCGGTCGGCGCGGCCTTGCAGCGCATGCAGGGCGTGCTCGGCGAACACCAGGTGGCCGTCGATCTGCCGGCGGGGCTTCCCATGCTCGACCTGGACGTCGTGCTGTTCGAGCAGGTGCTGGTCAACCTCCTCGACAACGCCGCCAAGTATGCCCCGCCCGGTTCGACCGTCGCGATCGGCGCGGCCGGCGATGGGCGGACGGTAGAGCTCACCGTCAGCGACGAGGGGCCGGGCATCCCGCCCGAGGATCTGGAACGGGTGTTCGAGATGTTCCACCGCGTGACCAAAGGCGACCGGCAGCGGGCCGGAACCGGTCTTGGACTGTCCATCTGCCGCGGTTTCGTCGAGGTTCTCGGCGGGACGATCCGGGCGGCCAACCGGATCGACGGACCTGGGGCGGCGTTCACCATCACGTTGCCGGAGTCCGTGTTCACCGCCACGCCACAAGAGGATGCCGCCGAATGAACGCCCGTGGCAGCATTCCCCTCCTCGTCGTCGACGACGAGCCGCCGATCCGGCGGCTGCTCCGCACCAGCCGCGCGGTCCACGGCTACCGCATCCTGGAGGCCGGGAACGCCCGCGACGCGCTTGCCATCATCGCCCGCGAGGCGCCTGAGGTCATGCTCCTCGATCTCGGCCTGCCAGACCAGGACGGGCTGGAGGTGATCCGTCGGCTCCGGGCCACGGGATCGAAGGTAGCGATCATCGTCCTGTCAAGCCGCGGCGACGAGCCGGGCAAGGTGGAAGCGCTCGATCTCGGTGCGGACGACTACGTGACCAAGCCGTTCGGCATGGCCGAACTCGTCGCCCGCATCCGCACGGCGCTGCGCCACCGGGTCCAGCGGCACGGGGCCGAACCCCTGTTCACCCACGGCGACCTGTCCGTCGACCTCACCCGCCGGCGCGTGACGGCGCGGGGGGCGGAGGTGAAGCTGTCCAACAAGGAATGGGACATCCTGCGCCTGCTGGTGCTCCATGCCGGCCAGGTGCTGACCCACCGCATGATCATGCGGGAGGTGTGGGGGCCGAAGGTCGACGTGCAGTACTTGCGGATCTACGTGCGCCAGCTCCGCCAGAAGCTGGAGGAGCAGCCCGACCAACCCCGGCACATCGTGACGGAGACCGGGGTCGGCTACAGGCTCCAGACCGATACGAGGGTGCCGGAGGACGGGTTGGTGCACCGGACCAAGGTCGAATGAGGCTGCCTATGCACTCAGCATCGCGGAATATCGCATCCGGGTCAGGCGCTGAAGGTCTCTGGACCAGGGCGAGCAGCAGAGTTGCTCCTGGTTTGTTGAACGGCATACGCGCCCGGTGCTGCCCCCCGCGCGCGGAACGCAGGCCCAAGCAGCATGGTTGGTCTCGGCACCGGGCCAGCCGTCGCACAAGAGCCGCGCCCAACGAGAGGAACAGACGCCATGACCCACAAATTCAGGATCGGCCAGCTTGTGCGGCCAAAGGAACGGCTGCTTGAGAATACTGGGATCTACGAGATCCTGCGCGTTCTGCCATCAGGACCGGATGACGAGCCACTCTATCGGATCAAGGCCGCGACTGGGCCGATCCAGCGCGTCGTGCGTGAGGCCGACATCGTCCCTGCGTCGGCTTCGTCGCAGGTGACTGGCTGAACGGGAACCGTCCTCGGCGATCAGGCGAACCAGGAGCGACCTGGCTTATTGATGTTATGAATCCTGTCGAGGACACTGGAGGTCTTATGCTGCTGAACCGGACCGTCCTGGCTCTCGTGGTCACCACCCTCTTCTGCTTGGGTCAGGCCAGAGCGCAAGAGCGCACCGTCAGGGTCGGTGTGCCTACCGGACCTCTGGTTCAGCTCGTGCAGACCTTGGCTCCGGTGTTTCAGGCCCAGACCGGCATTGCCGTGACCGCCACCGAACTGAACCCTACTGCACTCCTGTCAGCCGCCGGTGCCGATGCGGCTCTCATTCCAAGCCGCCTCGCTGAAAGGCTCCAGCCGACAGGCCAAGCGTCCTCCCGGATCATCTTCTTCAGTGATGCCATTCTGGTGGGATCGCGGGCGGAGATGGCCCGCGTGCGGGGCTTGAAGGACATCAGGACCGCTTTGCGCTGGATCGCGTCAGCTCGCGGGACCTACATGTCCAGCAGCGCCGCGCTGGGTACGCGAGAGCTGGAGCTGTCCCTGTGGGAGAGCATCGGCGTCAACGTTCAGACCCGCTCGACTTGGTACCTCGAAGGCCGGGGCGATGAAGCCAGCATTCTCAGGCAGGCGGGCAACATGGGAGCCTACGTTCTGATCGAGCGGATGACCTGGGCGGCCCAGGAGAACCGACGCGGTCTCGAGGTGCTGGTGCAAGGGGACCCGGCCCTGCGCACCAGCTACACCAGTTCTCTGGTCAAAGGAGCTTCAGAGGAGGCGACCGCCTGGCACAACTGGCTGTCGTCCGAGCAGGCACACACCGTCATAGCGGGCTTCAGCCTGGGTGGTGTGCGGGTGTTTACGCCTGCGACCAGTCGCGATGGCGAGGAACTTCCCGCCAAGACATGACATCCCGCATTTGGTGGAGGACTGCCTTTCCCTATTGGTGCCGCTCCTGCGCATGGGCAAAAGTTTTCTAGGATCTTGGCACGCGTTTGCGGGAGCAATGAACTCCCGGAACGTCGCCTTCGGGTCAACAGCAGCCCTTAATACCAGGTCCCTGAAGGTCTGACTCGTTCGTGATTTCCAGGATTGCGGTGGGTGTGATTCAACTTGGTGAGCCAAGGAGGGTTGCCATGCCGATCCCACTCCGCTCTGACTTCGATGCTTC
>NZ_JBVVAK010000230.1:0-9960 GCF_055792825.1 Microvirga sp. GN3 | reverse complement strand
TCCCCATAGATCCCGCAGCCTAAGCGTGGTGTTCCGCGGTTTCCTCCTTTGAGGCTTGTCGAACGCCTGCCGCTCGTGCAGCAGCACCGTTCCGCCGCGGCAGGCATCCAACAAGCCTTAACAACTCCAGAAGAAAACAGGGCTGCTCTAAACGTCCGCTCTGCCCTCCCAACCAGATTAACAAATCCGCACATTTAAGGGTGAGGCGGACCAATGGGTCGTTTCAGGAAAAGTCTGAGGCAAACTCGAAAAACAAGTGCATACGCGACAAGCGGTTAGCGGAAGCCGTGAGGCATCCTTTGGCGGCGTCTACATGTGTGGACGCTCGCATAGGATAGCCATAATTCGGGAAAGTGCTTGCTCAATGCGCGCTTCGGTCCGCCTCACCTCCTGAGGCGGGCTTTTTTCATGTGGGATTAAGGGCGCTATGCGCCCATCCGGCCACTCGCTTCATCTGTCATTCCTGTGTTTGCCGGCTATGTCGGCGGAACGTCAGGCACAGCCTTGTTCAGCCGAATGGCTGCGGCAGCAGCCAACAGGCCGATGAAGGAGGCCAGCAGCATTAGCCCCATCAAGAGCACAGGCGATGGCAGGCCGGACAGTGCGAAGCCGGTCAGCGTCGTCATCAGCGCACCGCACAGGACGGTCAGGGCGCCGGATATCCCTGCCGCACTTCCCGCTAGCCGAGGGTGAACCGACATTGCTCCGGCATTGCTGTTCGGCATTGTCAGGCCGTTGCCCAATCCGACAAAGATGGTAGATCCGAAATAGAGAGCCGGGGTGAGATAGTCCATCGCGATGATCGCGAGGCCACCGAGAAGACCCAGACAGGCTACTACCCGACCCATCAGCATGACCGTTGACGGCGGATGCTGGTCAACAAGACGACTGGCCAGCCAACTGCCAGTCATGAAACCTGCGGTGATGCTCCCGACGAACACCCCCAGCATTGCCGTGCCGATCCCGAAGATGACGGTGGCGACCAAGGGCGCTCCGGCCAGAAAGATGTAGAAGGCACCCGTCGAGAAGGCTGTACACAGCGCATAGCACCAGAAAACTGGCTCGCGCAGCAGTGTGGTCAGGCGCTTGCTGTCATGTCCCTCGCCAGCCACCGGCCGGGTGGTTTCGCCCACATCCGCCCAAGCCAGGCACAACAGCCCTGCTCCGGCCGTGGCATAAAGCAGGAAGACCGTGCGCCATCCGAAGGCAGCGTCCAGGACGCTCCCCAGCATTGGTCCTAACATCGGGGCAAGCGCCATCGCCATGCTGATGCGGCCCAACAACCGCGCGGCCTCAGCCCCCTCGGTGGTATCGCGCACGATCGCGAGAGAAAGGACATAGCCCGAAACCACAGCGGCCTGCAGCATGCGGAATGCCAGCAGCATCCACACGTTCTGGGCCAGTGCACAGCCAAACGATGCGAGAGTGAAGACCACGAGCGCTGCCAGCAGCACCGGACGCCGGCCGATCCGATCGGACAGCGGACCCACCCCGAGCTGGACCGCCGCCGTAACGGCAAGATAGCCACTGAGGGCAAAGCTGACCAAGGTGTAGTCAGCTTCAAGATCACGAGCGATGTTGGCCAGCGATGGCACGATCATGTTAAGCGTCACCATCGAGGTGGCGGTCATCAGGATCAGGGTCGCCAGAGCCGGGGGGCTTGCCTTGCGCATCGGTTTTTGAACCCTCTGAAAACTAAAAAGCCCCCGAACGGTGGTTCGGGGGCGCATGGCGAACGGATATGGCTTCCGCTATCGGACCATGCACCTCTTGCCTACGATTACGAAATTCGGTGGAAGCATCTGCCATCTCCTATCGGTTGAACTTATTCCCAGATTGACTCGTTATGCAAGTGCTGTTCCAGCTTCCGCTATGGGTGAGCGGCAGTCATTTGGTGCCTGCGATCAGTTGTGGGCCCTGACCTTAGCGCGTACTTTCGGAGGTGAGGCAGACTGATGGCCTATCTCTGCCAGGAGTTGAGGCAAACTCGAAAATCAAGTTCAATTATTGCAGTTACTTGGCGGAAGAGCTGAGCCATCCTTTGCCACCCTCTACATGTGGACGCTCGCATAGGATAGCCATAATCCGGCAAAGTGCTTACTCAATGCGCGCATCGGTCCGCCTCACCCTCTGAAACGTGAGACGAGGTTCTTCTGCGATCGTATGGAAACCTCGGCAACCGGATCGAACCGAGAGGCCGCCCATCCGTGCGGCCTTTTCTTGTGTTGCTCAATGGAGCTTTGTCCGTTCCCAGCCCCATTGCGGACGCTTAGCGTACTTCTGGAACGTGCCAGGAGCCGACCTTCCTGATTTTGCTTCGATTTCATGATGGGCTGTCCCGGGCAACAAAGGTTTATCCTGCGCCGAGGCTCGACACGACGCTGGAGCGCTGCGCTGTTCGATCAATCGCGGCGGCAACGGCGTCCGGAGCCAGGTGATGGATCATGTGGCCGAGCCCGGGAAGGGTGATGAACTCGCTGTGTGGCAATTCCCGGTGCAGGCGCGCGGACTGGCGGCCCACGTCCGCAATCTGATCGTCGGCACCCGTGATGATCGTCACTGGCCGCTTCAGCTCGCCGTAGTGTTGCTCCAGCTCCATCACGGACGGCGTCATGAGCGCTGCGTCCTCGGCCTCCGCGCGAAGCTGCAAGGGACGAAGCATCAGCGGCTTCGGAAACTCGCGCTCGAAGCGCTCCGGCACTGAGGCAGGCTGGAACACCCGCTTGATCATGCCCGGGAGGATCGCCCGCGCAACGAGCGGGGACACTGTGTAGCGCATGGCATCGCCGATTACTGGGATGGCCGGTGGTGAGAGCAGGAACGTGTCGGCTCGCAGGGTCGGATAGTAGTAACCCGAGCCGAGGACCAAGCCGCGCACAAGCGCGGGAAACTCCAGTGCGAGGGTGATCGCCACCAGGGTGCCCCAGGAGTGCCCGTACACCACCGCCTGCTCGACCCCGAGCTGTGCCAAGGCGTTCCGGAACAGCCGAGCATGCGCACGCGGCGTCCAGAGCTGGCGCGGGCGCGAGCTGTAGCCATAGCCGGGGCGGTCGATGACGATCACCCGGTAGCGCTCCGCCAGCCGATCGACAAGGCCGCTGATGGTGAAGTCCTGGATCATCGTGCCGTTGCCATGGATCAGCACCAGCGGATCCCCCTGGCCGCGCTCGATGGAGTGCAGGCGCACTCCATCCACATCAAGAAAGCGGCCGATCGGCGGATAGCGGCGCTCGGCATCACGGGTCTGCCTGCGGTTGTACAGGGCCGCGGCTCCGAGAGCAGCAGCCGAGCCCAGCAGAACAGGAGCAAGCCATCGGCGCGGGTTCGAGCGGCCAGCCCGAACAGGTTGCCGAATCTCGTGACGCTCCTGAGTAGGACAGCCTCTCTGATTCTGGTTGAACGCTTTATCTGGGACGCCGCCGCCCGTCTCCACCGCACCGTCACGCCTTGACCGGTTCGGATCGACCTCTGCCCCCATGTTGCTCATGCGTCCGCTCCATTCAGATCCAAAGCGAACAACGTCCCGGATCCCGATGGGTTGCTGCGTTGCAGCAAAGAAGCTCATCTCGATATGGATGCACGTGATGGGCTTAGTGACACTCTGTTTTCGAGTAGCCGGCAAGATGTCCAGCGGTCGTGATCTTGGTCCGCCGGGCCGTGCTGCGGCTCGTCAGTGCCCGGTCGCAGCGTGCGGGGCGGCCACGGGCTTGGACTCGGGCGAGCCACGCTCGCGCAGGTAGATGCCGAGCACCAGCAACACGCCAATTGATAGGAACTCGCTTTGCCAGTTCTGGAAGCTCTCGTACCAGAACTCCGGCTCGGCCAGCATCTCGACCGTGGTTCTCATCGGCTGGTGGTGTTGAAGCGCCTCCTCGTTCGTCCGCCGCGTGCTGCCTGCCAGATGCAGCCAGAAGGACAGGATGAATAGCCCCACCAGGGCGATGCTCAACGAGTGCGAATAGAGCTTCAGCAGCAGTCCGCCGCGGTGGACTGGCCAGGGTGCACTGGGATCATTGCGGCGGTTCTCCGGCATCTCGTCCTCGGGGTTGTCCTCGTCGGGCTTCTTGGACTCGGCCGAACCCTTCTGAAACAGAAAGACGGTCAGCAGCACGTAGGCCGCCATCTGAAGGAACTCGCTTTCCCAGTTCTCGAACACGGCCGAGATGAAGTGGCCACTGCCCAAGTAGTCAAGGAAGCCGATCGTGGGTAGGTCATGCAGGCGGAGTTCCTCGGCGTGTGCCCGCCAGCCTGCAATTGCCTGGCCAACTAGGGAGATCAGGAACAGAACAAACAACGTGACCGACAGTCCGTTGTCACGCAGGAACCGACGCATCCGCCTAACCTTATGCTCGTGAACGGCTACGGTTGGTCAACGCGGGATGGAGTTGTCAGTTTCTCGTATTGTCGCCTCCTCATCGACGCTCAAGCCTTCCGGGGCCTCACGTTCCAAGATGGCGCGCTGCTTACGCAGGGTAACCGGCACCTCGACGGCTTCGGTCTCGACGCGGCGCCGGATGTGCAGCTCCTCCTTGAGGACGAGCCTCCTCTCGACAATGAGGATCTCCTCCAGGACCGGGACGATGGTCACGTCGCCTTCCGTCCTGATGTCCGGTGCCGTGTCGACCGGACGGTCGATAGGAACGCGGGTCACTTCGACCACATCGCTTCGGAGATCAGCCCGGGCGAGTTCCTCGACTACTTCGGTCGTGATGCTGACGCGGGCCCTTCCGGTCACCCGCTCGCGGGTGCCGATGCGAACCGTCTCTTCGACGAGGGGCAGAACCTCGTCGGCTTGAGCCTCTGCCGCGGGAATGTCCTGGGTCAATGGGTCCTCCTCGGATGCGAAGATCCAACGGGTGGACCGGGACGCCGTTCCGGCTTGCCTGCCCTGCCGCCGCAAGATGCCGCAGGAGCATGGCCGGGCGGCCGAGAAAGAGCGCGTGAACCATCCTCGACATAGGCCGTTAGACCGGGTGCCGCGGCAGCAACCACTCCGAACCCTCGGAACACCTGCCCGACGACATGGATCCGTTCGCGTCCTTTGAAAAGGCGCCGCGACCAGGTTGGATTTCGAACATCATGGTGCCACCGTGGCCGAGGCGGAGGTGGCCCACAGAACCGTGAGAGACAACACCATGGTCGATCAGGCTCCAGACCACTCGCAACTGGAGCAGATCATCGCCGGCCTGACCGAGGGCGTGATCCTGATTGAGCCCGACCAGACCATCACCTATGCCAACGAGGCGGCGCTGGCGATGCACGGGGTGGCCCACCTGAATGATCTCGGTCGTACCGCCGACGAGTACCGGAACAACTTCGTCCTGCGCTACCGCAACAATCGAGCGCTCGACCCCGGCCGCTATCCGATTGACCGCGTTGTCGCCGGAGAGGCCTTCGATGAGGTGGTGGTCGTGGTGGCGCACAAGAACAATCCTGACCAGGACTGGACCCACCGCATCCGCAGTCTCGTCATCACCGATCAGATGGGCAACCCGGACTGCCTGGTTCTCATCGTTCATGATGTCAGCGAGCAGATCGAGGCTGAGGACCGCTTCGAGCGCGCCTTCGCGGCCAATCCCGCCCCCGCCACCATCTGCCGCCTCACGGACCTGCGCCTGATCAAGGTCAACGAGGGTTTCCTGGAACTCACCGGATACATGCGCGAGGACGTGCTGGGCCGCACCGTCTACGAGATCGATGTACTCGAACGGGCGGAGCGGCGGGATCTCGCGCTGGAGCGCCTGCGGGCCGGCGAGACCATCCCGCAGATGGCAGCCTGCCTCACGGTGCCGAGCGATGCGGGCGGACGTCAGGTGGTGGTGGCAGGCCAGCCGATTGAGGTCGGCGAGGAGCCCTGCATGCTGTTCACCTTCGCCGACCTCGAGCCACGCCGGAAGGCCGAGACGGCCCTGCGGCATTCCGAGGAGCGCTTTGCCAAGGCTTTCCGCCTTGCCCCCGTGCCGACCACCATTGCCACGGCCGACGACCTTCGTCTCGTCGAGGTCAACGAGGCATTCACGAAGGTGCTGGGCTACCAGGGCCAGGATGTGATCGGTCACCCAGCCCAGGACCTGGGCCTCTGGGTCGACGACGGGGAACGCCGCCGCTTCGAGACCGAACTTGTCCGGACTGGCACCGTCAGGGACTTCGAGGCCCGCCTGCGGGTGAAGGACGGAGACGATATCGAGTGCCTGGTCTCGGCCGAGACGATTACGGTGAGCGATCGTGCGTGCATCCTGTGCTCGTTCCAGGATATCACCGCGCGCCGTCGCTCGGAGGAGGAACTCGTCAGGGCCATCGAGGCAGTCATGGCGGACGCGTCCTGGTTCAGCCGCGGCGTCGTGGAGAAGCTCGCCGCCCTGCGCCACCCGCCCCGGCCCGGCCAGTCTCCGGCGCAGGCAGCCGCCAGCGTGACCGATCTGACGGCGCGCGAGCGCGACGTGCTTGCCTTCGTCTGCCGCGGCGCAAGTGATCCCGAGATCGCAACGGAACTTCGACTCGCCCGCAACACGGTGCGCAACCACGTGGCGTCGTTGTACCAGAAGCTCGGCGTCAACCGGCGCAGTGCCCTGATCGTGTGGGCCCGCGAGCGCGGCATCGGCGGGGATGGCATCGCGCCCAAGCCCCGGAAGGCGCGCAAAAGCGGTACGGAAAAGCCAGTCCGCCTAGTGCCGAATAACCAAAAAAATAAATCGGAACTCAAATGATTTCAGTGGGTTAGCTGGCCATGGGCCGAACGGCCGGCGTGCCGAGTCGCGATTTACGCCACCAACCTAACCCAGAGGCTATCATGGACAAGGACCGGATCGCGGGTGCCGCGAAACGAGTGAAGGGCTCCGTCAAGGAAGCCACCGGCAAGGTCACGGGCGACAGCAAGACCCAAGCCGAAGGTGGTGCCGAGAAAACGGCCGGCAAGGCTCAGAACGCCGTCGGCGGCGTCAAGGCCACTGCGCGCGACACCCTCAAGCCCCGCTGACGCAACATTCGTCGCCTCGCGGCGTAACCGACACAACTCCCCTGACAAGGCACCCACCTAACGCGTCTCGGGCGCAGCACCAAAGGAGGCCGACATGGCAGACATCCATCACCCTGACACGTCGCGCAACCGCGGCGATTACGATGCTCCTCATATGAGCCCGGTCACCCCGTTCGAGGATGCCCGCACGATCATGCTCAACCGGATCTCCTGGGGCGCTGTGCTGGCTGGTGTCGTTGTGGCACTTGTCACCCAGCTTGTTCTCAACCTGCTCGGCATCGGGGTTGGGGCTGCGACCCTCGACCCGGCGGCCGGGGCCGGCGAGAACCCCTCGGCCTCATCCTTCTCGATCGGGGCCGGCATCTGGTTCGCCGTGGCCGGCATCCTAGCCTCTCTCGCCGGCGGCTACGCGGCCGGGCGGCTAGCCGGCAAGCCCAAGGAGTCGACGGCGGGCTGGCACGGCCTGACCGCTTGGGCGCTGACCACCCTCGTGATCTTCTATCTCCTGACCACCACGGTTGGCGGCATTCTCGGCGGTGCCTATCGCACCGTGACGAGCGCCTTGGGGAATGTCACTCAGGCGGTTGGCTCGACCGCTCAGACGGCAGCCCAGGTGGCAGCACCCAATTTGTCGGGTGTGACCGACCCGTTCTCCTCCATCGAGCAGTCGGTGCGGGGCGCGACGGGCGGCAACGATCCCGCGGCCCTGCGCGACGCGGCCGTGGCCGCGGTCCGCGCTGCGGTAACGGGCAACCAGCAGCAGGCCCAGGAAGCCCGTGAGCGGGCTGCTCAGGCCATCGCGCGAGCGCAGAACATCCCGGTCGAGCAGGCCCGCACCCAGGTGCAGCAGTACGAGCAGCAGTACCGTCAGAGCGTGGACCAGGCGAAGCAACAGGCGACCGAAGCCGCCGACACAGCCGCCACTGCGGTGTCACGTGGAGCTCTGTTCGGTGCGCTCGGCCTGCTCCTCGGTGCGATCGCAGCTTGGTTCGGCGGGCGCATGGGCGCGGTCGAGCCGACGATCACCGCCCGCATGGGCCTGAGTTCGGCAAGCACGAGCACCATCGTGGACCGAACTCCTGATCCCTCCCGCCGGACGGCTTCCACTACGACGACCGACAGTCGCACCTCGCGATCCTGATCATCGCATTCACAGGAGACTTGCCATGACGCAGCAGACCATCATCACCCACTTCGACAGCCGCTCCGACGCGCAGCAGGCGGCGGAAGCGCTCACCGAAGCTGGCATCAGCCGGTCCGCGATCCGCCTAATCCCCGAGACAGAGTCGACCAGCTACCAGCGCATAGACGAGCGCTCAGCCTACGACCGTCGCAGGGACGAGGGTGGTTTCTGGTCCTCGCTCAGCAACTTCTTCCTGCCCGAGGAAGACCGCTATTCTTACGCCGAGGGCATGAGCCGCGGCGGCACCACGCTGGCCGTGGCGGCCGAGGAGGCGCAGATCGATCAGATCGCTGACATCGTCGAGCGTTATGGCGCTGTCGACATGGACGAGCGTGAGAGCACTTGGCGCAACGAGGGCTGGACCGGGTACATGGCAGGCTCGACGGGTTCGGTGGCGTCCGGCACGCACGCCGGCGCTTCTGCGGCCGCAACCGGCATGACGGCCGAGGCCTGGACCGCCGGAGAGGCAGAGGAGGTGATCCCGATCGCCGAGGAGCAGTTGCGGGTTGGCAAGCGCCAGGTGAACCACGGGCGCGTGCGCATCCGCTCCTACGTGGTGGAGATGCCGGTCCAGGAGCAGGTCAGCCTGCGCGAGGAACACGTCGATGTGGAGCGCCGGCCCGCCGACCGTGCCCTGATGGGTGACGAGAACCTGTTCCGGGAGCGCACCATCGAAGCCGAGGAGCGTGCCGAGGAACCTGTGGTCTCGAAGGAGGCGCGGGTGAAGGAGGAACTCGTGATCCGCAAGGACGTCGAGGAGCGCACCGAGACCGTATCCGACACCGTGCGCCGCACCGAGGTCGACATCGAGGACGAGCGCGGTGCACGGGATGCCCGGACGGGCACGACTGGCTCCGCCAGCGATCGCGGACGGGGCTGACCCGCGGGGGCGGCCCGGACGGACTGGGCCGCCCCGGGCTTGACCCCTGCGGGAAGGGACGCGCTGGTCCGGTCCTCAGGGGGCTTGTGAGGCCTCACCGGGATCAGGCGCGAGCACCACCCTGCCGCAGCCTCCTCAACCTTCTTCCCGATCCAGCTCCGTCCCCGGGTAATGCTTGGCGAGGGAGTGCTTTTGATCCGCACAGGCATGACACAAACATCAGACGATCGGGCGAAGACTCGGGGCAGCCGCAGTTCTGGGTCCAAGGAGCTCGACTGCACGTACAACCTGTTCCGCAGATCGGGATGCGAAAGCCTTGTCTGCGCCGTGCCCGTGGACCGTCCCGTGCCAGGCTTCCTATCAGGGCGAGGATGGCTCTTTGCGTACTCTCTTCATCCCGTCGACCGTCTGCCGCCGGGCTTCCTTATGAAGGCGGCCTGCGAGGGCGTCCGGTTCAACGGCTTCTATTTGTTCCACCTGACGGCCGAGCCTGTGCCGGATGACGGTTGTCGCGGCCCGGCATCGGACGTCGAGATCCGAGCGCATGTGCGCGCCATCCTGAAGCAACTCAGGCCAACCTAAGTGATGCCGGGTTTCCTGCCTCCCTGACGGTGATGCCAAGAGCGGAGAAACGATCGATCGGCCCTACTGCCTTGTCGTTGAGGATCAGGCCCTGATTGCCGTGTCGATCGAGACCTACCTCGAGGAAGCCGGCATCGCGGTGCAGACGGTGGCCTCCCAGGCTCATGCACGCGCGTGGCTGGAAGCAAACATGGCCGACGTCGCTGTTGTCGACTTTGGCCAGCCCCCACGAGGTGGTCCGGTGTCAATGTTAGTGCATGATCGGTCGTGGCGCTACGGCTGGGGTGGCCGGCGGAGTTGGCCGGGGTTGCGCAGCCGGCCATAGCACTGTCTCGGGTG
>NZ_JBVVAK010000229.1:0-9989 GCF_055792825.1 Microvirga sp. GN3 | reverse complement strand
AGGGCTTCAACGATCGCATCCGCCGCACCGTCTCGGGTGTGTTCCATCACATCAGCCCGCATCACGCGGATCTGTACTTCAATGAGATCGGCTTTCGCTGGTCGCAGCGTGTCGTCACAGGCCAGGCGCCGCGACGCACACGCAAAGGACGGCCGGTGACCAAGACGTTGTGGGCGAGAATACCGCCTGCGCTCCAACTTCCAGCCGTTTTCCGCTCCGCGGTGGGACGCGAGATGCGCCGATCGAAGGACGGCGGGATCGACCTTCTCTCGAAGGTAGCTGTGTTTGGTTGATAATGCCGGCGCTCAATCAGGAACACATCTTGCGCTGCCCCCTACTGTCGTAGCTGAGGCGGAACAATGTTCAAAGCTGCAACAGAACCCTCTCGAGCGCCTTGAGGTGCACCAAGGGTGGCAGGGCAAGCCGTTCTCCTGCAAGGACGTCAACGAGCGACTAAGGAACGCCGAGTATCTCGACCCCATGCATCAACAGTGGTGAGGCCGTAGATCCCGTTGATCGGATGATGACGGTGCTTCGGCTTTCCCGAGAACCCACAGGGATCCCATGCAGGTCAGCGGTCGCAAGCTCCGGTGCAAGGGCAGCTACCCGGTCACCTTTCGGACCCTGTTCGGCGATGTCCAGCTCAAGAGCCCACGCTTCTACGTTCCCAAGGAGCGGCAGACCAACGGTCCGGCAACGATCTCCCCTCTGACGCAGTTGCTGCCTGACCATGTTGCGCCGGAGCGCCTGTACCTCGAGACCCACTGGGCCTCGCTTGTGCCCTATGCGGCAGCGGCAGAACTTCTGGCCGATGTCCTGCCTGTCGTGAGCGGCGTCAATGCAACGACGGTACGTCAGCATGTGCTCCGCACCGCCGAGCGGATAGAGGCCGATCTCGCTGAGCAGCGGACCTCGTTTTCGGAGGGCACAGACCCTCGCGATTGGGAGGATCTGCCGATTCCCGATGGACGGATGGTCATCGGCCTCGACGGCGGCTACATCCGCGACTGGCGCGACAGAAAGCGGAATTTCGAACTGATCGTCGGTCGGTCCATGCCCGAAGAGGGGGGCTCGGTACATCGGCTTCGTCCATGGCTATGATCGCAAGCCGCAGCGTCGCATCATCGATCACCTCCGCCGCCAGGGCTTCCAGGCGGATCAGGATCTGACCTTCATCACCGACGGCGGGGACGAGGTCCGCTCCCTCGCCGAGCGGATCAGTCCGTGTAGCGAGCACGTCCTCGATTGGTTCCACATCACCATGCGGATCACGGTCCTGCGGCAGTTCGCCCAGGGCCTGGTGCACCATGACAAGGAAGCTGGAATGGCGGCTCTGGATGAACTGCGCCGGATCAAGTGGTTCCTCTGGCATGGCAACACGTATCGGGCTCGCGAGGTCATCGATGATCTGCTGCTCAATCTCGAAGCTCTCGACAGTCGCTATCCCAACCTGCGCAAGTTCAAGACGGCCATGCGGGAGTTCCAGGTCTATATCGCCAGCAATGAGGCCAGCCTGATCAACTATGGTGAGCGCTACCGGTCTGGGGAGCGGATCTCCTCGGCCTTTGTCGAGGCGACGGTGAATGCGGTGGTCAGCAAGCGCTTTGCCAAGAAGCAGCAGATGCAGTGGAGCCGCCGCGGAGCTCATCTGCTCCTGCAGACGCGGACCAGGACCCTGGATGGCTCGCTGCGTGCCACATTCGAGCACTGGTACCCCGGCTTGATGAACGACGATAACAGAGATCAGAGTCAAGCAGCCGCCTAACTGCCCCACAACTCCTCATGCTCTCCATCCCACGACGATCCAGCGACTAGAGAGCAAAGATCTGCTGCCGGCAGATGTTGAGCATCGGATATCGAAATACTTGAACAACGTCATCGAGGCAGATCATGGGGCACTCAAGCGCTGATCCGGCCGACCCGCGAATTCCGGATGATGAAAACTGCCGCCGCGACCTTGAAGGGCTTTGAGGTCATGCGCATGATCCGCCGCGGCCAACGCCTCCTGATACAGCCAGGAGCGACAGGCGAAATCTGTCTCATCAATAAGCTGTTCGGTCTTGCCGCCTGATAAATCGCTTCGGAAGGGTTCGTGTTGCCGGAGCCAACTTACTGCAACGGTACCCGCAGCGCCCCCACCCCCTCCCCTTGGCGCTGCGCCGATCGGGTACTAAACAGCTCAGGGTACTTTGGTTCAGACGATATTCAGCGTGAAGGTGATGTCATCATTGCCAATTGGTGTTTTGCGTTCTCAGGCTTTGAACTGTTCTGGAGATTTCAGATGCGTAAGGTCGCAATTCTTGCCGCAGCAGGCGTCCTGGCCCTTGGTAGCTTCTCGGCATCGGATGCCGAGGCTCGTTCCAGACGGGGGGCCGGAGCTGCAGTGGCCGCCGGTGTCGTGGGTTTGGCCGCCGGCGCCATCATCGCTGGAGCTGCCTCTCAAGCCTATGCGGCTCCAAGCCCGTATGGCTATGCCGCACCAGTCACGGCGTACCGCTATGGCTATGATGACGGATACTACGCCAGACCGGTTTATCGGGAGCGGCGTGTGGTGCGGTATTATGAAGAGCCGCGCCCTGTTTATCGTCCGCGTCGGGTCGTCAGAACCTATGATTACGGCTATGACCGACCCTACTATGGGCCGGGCTATTACGGCGGCTGGTAATAACCTCGCCACCGGGCAAAGTAGAAGGGCGGTCGCCATGACCGCCCTTTTTTACGCCGCTTCTGCCACCGGTGCCTGCTCAAGTGTCGCCAAGGGCATTTCGCCCTTCTTCAGGCGAACGATCTGCGCACCGGCGCAGCACTTAAAACGGTTCCGTCGCAAACTCTAACAAAGTTTGGCCTCTGCCTCCGGCAAACTCCGGAGGTTCAGATGTTCAAAGGCCGTCATTTCGATCGCTCGGTGATCCTGCTCTGCCCACGGCGGTATCTAGCCTATAACCTGAGTCTGAGAAACCTCGAGGAGATGATGGTCGAGCGCGGCATCTCGGTTGGCCGAGCAGTTTCACCTCCTCGCCGCCTGAGCGCGGTTCAAAGCACCTGTTACATCTCGTCCCTACTCCGGATTTGCGACGGAACCCGGTGAGCTGCTGCGGTTTGGTTTCCCTTTCGGACTCTTCGAAGCCTAGCTCAATAGCGTCGCGAGATAAGCATGAGCGATTTTCGATCCAGGGTTTCATACTCGACACCCTAGACATTTGGCAGAGATAAGCACTCCACGCTCAGCGCCGCCGCCTCCCGCGGCGGCAGGGATTTGGCAGGTGCGCCAGCACACATGGAGATCGCTCGCCCAAGCCTCGCAGTGTGGTTTTTATACCGCTCGATCCAAAATGTTCCAGCACCCCCCTTTCGAAAGATACCAAGCGGTATTATACCAAGCGGTATAGTACTGACTTCAAGCAGGCCGTCTGATGGCCTTTCGAATGGATCGCTCACCCATGACAGAGTTCCCCAAGTCTGTTCCACACACCTCCTCCAGGATAATCGCTCTGCTCCTTGGTGGTGCAGCGCTCTGGTTTGTCATCGGCAGCACGAGCACCCAGGGAAGCGACACGGGACCGGCGCCATCTGCCACGCCTGCGACTGTGGTCGCCGTAGGCAGGCACGAGCTTACGCTATGGCAGGAGTTTTCAGGCCGCCTTGAGGCGATCGAGCGCGTCGACCTGCGTCCCCGCGTTCCAGGCGCCATCCAGGCCGTTCATTTCCGCGAAGGATCTTTGGTAAGGCACGGAGATCTTCTCCTCACCATTGACCCCGAACCGTATCGTGCCGAAGTCGAGCGGGCGGAGGCGCAGGTCAGTGCGGCCGAGGCAAGGATTGCTTTCGCTCGCAATGAACTGGATCGCGGCAGGAAGCTGACGGCCAACCAGACCATCACACAACGCGACCTTGACACGCGCGAGAACAGCTTACGCGAGGCGGAGGCCAGTCTGCGTGCGGCGCAAGCGGCGGCAACGACCGCTCGTCTCAACCTGTCCTATACCGAAGTGCGCGCGCCAATCTCGGGACGGATCGGTAAAATCGAGGTCACCGCCGGTAATCTCGTCAATGGCGGATCCGGCGCACCAATCCTGACGACGATCGTCTCAACCAACCCGATCTATGTGAGCTTCGATGCCGATGAGCACGCGGTCCAGCGGGCACTTGCGACGCTGCCGGCTGGCGGTGACCGGCGTGATCATCTCGCCCGCATCCCGGTCGAGATGCGTTCCGGGCCGGAGGCCGAAGTCGTGCGCGGCAAGCTGCAACTCATCGACCATACGGTCAATGGCGCCAGCGGTACGGTGCGGGTACGAGCAATGCTCGACAATGCCGACGATCGCCTGATGCCGGGCCAGTTTGCCCGCGTTCGCCTCGGGCAGGCCAAGACAACCCCTGCGGTGGTCGTGCCCGAGAGGGCCGTCGGGGTCGATCAGGACAAGAAGTACGTGCTGGTCGTCGATCCAAATCACAAGGCGACTTACCGCGAGATCAAACTCGGGGCTGCCGTAGACGGGGGACGCATCGTCACCAGCGGTCTGAACGCAGGGGAACGGATCGTCGTCGACGGTCTGCAGAAGGTCCGCCCCGGAGCCCTGGTCGCGCCGCAGCCCGATGCATCTGCCGCACTTCAGACACGCAATTCTACCGCTTCCGCGGCGAACTGATCGTATTCCCCGGGCTTGAGGGCCGACGCCATGAACATCTCCCGCTTCTTCATCGACCGCCCAGTCTTTGCCGGGGTCCTGTCGGTGCTCATCTTCGTGGTCGGCCTGCTGGCCCTGCGGATCCTGCCGATCTCGGAATACCCCGAGGTCGTGCCGCCGCAGGTGGTCGTCCGAGCGCAATATCCAGGCGCGAATCCAAAGGTCATCTCCGAGACCGTGGCCGCCCCGATTGAGGAGGCCATCAATGGTGTCGAGGACATGCTCTATATGGGCAGCCAAGCAACCACGGACGGTGTGCTGACCCTGACAGTGACCTTCGCCCTCGGCACCGATCCCGACAAGGCGCAACAACTCGTCCAGAACCGGGTCTCGCAGGCCGAGCCCCGATTGCCTGAGGAGGTGCGGCGCTTGGGCGTCACCACGGTGAAGAGCTCACCCGATCTGATGATGGTCGTCCACCTGCTGTCGCCCGACGGGCGCTATGATGTCACCTATCTGCGCAACTACGCTGCCCTCAACGTCAAGGACCGGCTCGCCCGTATCCAGGGCGTTGGTCAGGTCCAGCTGTTCGGATCCGGCGATTATTCCATGCGGGTCTGGCTCGATCCGCAGAAGATTGCCGAACATGGCCTGTCCGCCGGCGATGTCGTCAACGAGATCCGGGCCCAGAACGTGCAGGCGGCCGCGGGCGTCGTGGGCGCCTCGCCGGGTGTGCCGGGAGTTGATCATCAACTGTCGATCAATGCGCAGGGCCGCCTTCAGGATGAGGAGCAGTTCGGCGACATCATTATCAAGACCGGCGCGAACGGGGAGATCACCCGCCTGCGTGACATCGCCCGCATTGAACTCGGCGCTGCCGACTACGCCTTGCGGTCTCTCCTGAACAACAAGCCGGCCGTGGCCATTCCTGTCTTGCAGGCGCCGGGATCGAACGCCATCGAGATCGCCGACAAGGTCCAGGCGGAGATGGCCGCCATCAAGGCCAATATGCCGGAGGGCGTCGACTTCCGGATCGTCTACGACACAACCGAGTTCGTGCGCGCCTCGATCGACGCAGTGGTCCATACGCTGCTCGAGGCCGTGCTGCTGGTGGTGCTCGTGGTGGTTCTGTTCCTGCAGACGTGGCGGGCCTCCATCATCCCGCTCGCCGCCGTTCCAGTCTCGATCGTCGGCACGTTCGCAGTCCTGCATGTCCTGGGCTTCTCCATCAATGCCCTGAGCCTGTTCGGTCTGGTGCTGGCCATCGGCATCGTGGTTGATGATGCCATCGTGGTGGTCGAGAACGTGGAGCGGAACATCGAGAAGGGGCTGAGCCCCCGCGAGGCGACCTACCGTGCGATGCAGGAGGTCTCGGGGCCGATTATTGCCATCGCATTAGTTCTGGTGGCAGTGTTCATCCCGTTAGCGTTCATCAGTGGCCTGACCGGACAGTTCTACAAGCAGTTTGCCGTCACCATTGCGATCTCGACGGTCATCTCAGCGATTAATTCACTGACCTTGTCGCCGGCTTTGGCGGCACTCCTACTTCGCGGTCACCATGCGCCGAAGGACCGCCTGACCCGGGTGATCGATGCAGTGTTCGGGCGGCTGTTCCGCCGTTTCAATGCGCTCTTCCAGCGCGGGTCGGATGCCTATGGCACTGGTGTGAGGCGTGCCATCTCGACGAAGGCTCTGATGTTGCTGGTCTACGTCGCCCTGCTGGGTGCGACGGGCTTCTTGTTCAAGACAGTACCGGGAGGCTTCGTGCCTGCGCAGGACAAGCAGTATCTTGTCGGCTTCGCCCAATTGCCGGATGCGGCCACCCTTGATCGGACCGAGGACGTCATCCGACGGATGACCGCCATCGGACTGAAGCACCCCGGCGTCGAGAACGCCGTAGCGTTCCCCGGCCTGTCGATCAATGGGTTCACCAATAGCTCGAATGCGGGCATCGTTTTCCTGACCCTCAAGCCGTTCGAACAACGGCGGGACCCGAGCCTCGCTGCCGGAGCGATCGCGGGCCAGCTGAACCAGCAGTTCGCCGCCATCTCGGAGGCCGTGATCGCGATGTTCCCGCCCCCGCCGGTGCAGGGGCTGGGCACGATCGGCGGCTTCAAGCTGCAGATCGAGGATCAGGCCGGCTTGGGATACGAGGCGCTCGACCGGGCCACGAAGGATTTCTTGGCCAAGGCCTCGGCGGCGCCCGAGCTTGCGGGACTGTTCTCAAGCTATTCGATCAACGTGCCCCAGCTCTATGCGGATGTTGATCGCGCCAAGGCGCGTCAGCTCGGTGTCCCGATTTCCGAAGTGTTCAGCACGCTCCAGATCTATCTCGGCTCGGTCTATGTGAACGATTTCAACAAATTCGGACGGACCTACTCGGTGCGGGTACAGGCGGATGCTCCTTTCCGGGCGCGGGCCGAGGACGTCGGCTACCTCAAGGTCCAGTCAACCTCAGGCGAGATGGTTCCGCTCACGGCCCTGCTGAACATCCAGTCAAGCGTGGGGCCGGAGCGTGCCATGCGCTACAACGGCTTCCTGTCGGCGGACGTCAACGGACAGGCAGCTCCGGGATACTCGTCGGGTCAGGCACAGGCAGCAGTCGAGCGGATTGCGGCTGAGACCTTGCCGAAGGGGTTCAGGGCCGAGTGGACTGAGCTGACCTACCAGGAAATTCTGGCTGGCAACTCGGGGATCCTGGTCTTTCCGATCGCCATCCTACTCGTCTTCCTGGTGCTGGCGGCGCAGTACGAGAGCCTGATGCTTCCGGTGTCGATCATCCTGATCGTCCCGCTGGCGTTGCTTGCGGCTTTGGTTGGCGTGTGGCTGACGGCAGGCGACAACAATGTGTTCACCCAAATCGGGCTCATTGTCCTGGTCGGCCTCTCGGCCAAGAACGCGATCCTGATTGTGGAGTTCGCCCGTGAGCTCGAGTTCGAGGGCCGCACTCCGGTAGAGGCCGCGATCGAAGCGAGTCGACTGCGGCTGCGGCCGATCCTGATGACTTCGCTCGCCTTCATCATGGGCGTCGTACCGCTGGTGGTGTCGACGGGTGCAGGGGCCGAGATGCGGGCTGCTATGGGTGTGGCCGTATTCTCAGGCATGATCGGCGTGACGGCATTCGGCCTCTTCTTCACCCCGGTCTTCTACGTCCTGTTGCGCCGGTTCACGGGGAACCGCCGTCTTCAACGTCAATCTGAACAGGCTGCACCAGGCTCGACTGCGAGTGCGCACCTGGTGAAGGAACCGGTGAGCTGAACGAATGATCGGGGCGCCGCTTGTGACGGCGCTCCTCTGCCAATCCTGCACAGGCGATGGAACACCATTCATGGATCGATTTAGAAGAATCCTCGGACCTGCTGTGGCGTCTGCACTGCTGCTCGCCATGAGCTCACCGTTGGAAGGCGTTAAGGCCGAAGAAGACTACCGAATTACGAATGATGTTGTTCTGACGGATGTGCGTATCTCGCCCGTGGAGTCGGGCGACCGGGCACAGATTGTCTTCGTACTGGAAAATCGGAGCGCGGAACGAATCCTGTTCGCAGGGATAACGGTGTCCGGCGCCCGGCACTCCCGGATCGTCGCCTCACTTGGCAATGGAGCAACGACAACGTTGGGCTCGGTCCCTGTTGCTCCGGGCGAAATCCTTTCAGCGGATGGAGAGGCGCTCTGGATCGAGGTTGACGGCATGCCCGCCCTTCCGGGCGGTATGATCGAGGGCACGGTGAACTTTGGAACGGCTGCCATTCCGTTCAACCTTGCCGTTGATCGTAAAAGCAAGTCGTCCAGCTGAAGGGCGCAGGAACATTCCGACCTTCAGGCCAATGTCGTTGGCCAGCCCCGAAGAGCGAAGTCTACCACGCGATAGAGCTCCTCGCGCGAGGCCCCCGACGCAGCCTTGACCGCCATTCCAAGGCCGATCGACACGACATAGCGCGCCCAATCGGCCGGATCCTCGTCCTCGGGGAAATCGCCGCTGGAACGTGCCCGCTCAAGACGGTCGCGTAGATTGTTTTCGTTGACCATCCGACGCGCGATGAGCTCCTCGCGGATGGCTTCGCTTGCCTCGCTACAGGCCACGGCTCCGTTCACGCCAAGACAGCCGGGAGGGTTCATAGGGTCGGTCAGCACATCTGCATAGCCGCGCAGGAGCCGCTCGACCGCCTCCCGTGCCGTCGATGCCTGAAGGGCCCCGTGCGCAAAGCACAGGTGCTGGCGCTCGTAGAGGTCGAGAGTCCGACGGAAGAGATCTTCCTTGTTGCCGAATGCAGCGTAAAGGCTCGGGCGTGTGATGCCCATGGCATCCGTCAGGTCGGATATGGACGTGCCCTCATAGCCGTGCCGCCGGAAAACCTGAAGCGCGATGTGCAGGGCCTCGTCAGGATCGAATTCGCGGTGGCGGCCCATAGCTCTCCCACTCCTTAACTGGACTGCCTCGCTGGTGCGAAGCGCAACAGCAAAATGTACCGATCAGTATGATAAGCATTTTGCTTAGAATTGCAAGCTCTTAACACTGCCGTAGAGGGCTCTGTTGCAGTAGTCAGGAAAGGGCTTAACGAGCCCTACTCGGAAGCTGTTTTCAAGCGGCGAGACCGAAGAGTCGATTGACCAGGCGAACTTCGCCTGCCGCTGCAGGAGGCAGTGCCCAGAAGCCTTTGATTGTCACAAGCGCCGTTTTCATGCTCTGAAAGCCGCGTGCCGGCCGGATCACGCGTTTGGGCGCATCGTGGTTGGTCTGCCTCGATGATGTTGTTGGGATATTTCGACGTGCGGTGTTCGACATTTTTCGGCAGTAGGTCTTCCTTCTGCAGGTGCTGGATCGCCTTCGAGTAAGAAGCCAGTTTATCAGTCGTCACGGAGGATGGCGGGTATACGCCATCAGAGCCGGATTATTCCGCCTGAGGTGCTCAAGCACGTGTCGCCTCTGAGCTGGGAGCTCGCCGCATAAACTCTCGGCGAGCGCTGCTCAGCCCTTCGGCCCCCGGCTGAATTTGCGACACATCCCCTTCAAAGCCTAGTTGCTGGCGTGCAGGGGGCTGTTGGCAAGGCGCAGCCGCTCGACCTGCTCCTGCAGAGCCTGATGGTGGGTCCGCAATTGTAAGAGTTCCTTCTCCACTCGCTAGAGCCTGCCGGCCAGATCTGAAACGAACTAGCGTAGGGCTTTTTGGGACAGGGGCTTGGCGGAACCACCGGGCGGCACAGTCATGCATGAAGTGAATCACGAAAGCCCGATCGGAGGAATCTGGAGGGTTCTGTGAGGTCCGGTCGCGACGGAACGTGTGAAGGCCCTCATCCGGAAGGACCTCATTGAAGCCGGATTGAGCGAAGCCGTGAGACGGGGATGGCGCTATGGGGATTGTA
>NZ_JBVVAK010000228.1:0-10012 GCF_055792825.1 Microvirga sp. GN3 | reverse complement strand
GTCCGGATCCGGTCGACCTGAAGAACGACGTTTGGGAAGGCCGTATCCGCGTTCAGCGCGACTTCTAATCGGCTTATCCTGATCGGATGAGAGAACCCCGGTGGCAACACCGGGGTTTTTCTTTTTGTCAGCGTGAACGATCAAATGGTTCTTTCACGCTGACAAAGCGTTCTCGGCAACGTGGATTGGTTTGGCGTTAGAAGAAGCGGAAAACCGAAGAAGTGGAATGGTCCACGGCACTGAAAAAGCTTCCAAGCCTTTTCCATCTGATCTCGGGGAGAAGGAGCTTCCTGTCAGTCCTGGGCATCAACCCCGACGGCAAAATCTCTGATGATCTGAATGAGATCGCCGTCGAGAGAGGGGGCATGACCCTGGTCCGGCAGCGTGATGGCCGTGAGGTGCGGATGCCGCTCCTGCATCATCCGCAGGGTTTCGACCGTCAGCAGGTCGGAATTGTTCCCCCGAATGACGAGAACGGGAACCGGCTTCAAATTCTCGAACAGCGGCCACAGATCCGGCAAAGGCCCTTCGAGATCGAGAGTCTCGAGGTTTTTCGCCAAGTTAGGATCGTAGTTGAGAACGAAGCCGTCTTCACTCTCACGCCAAGTGCCCCGCGCCATCCGTTCCCATTGCTCGTAGGTGTAAAGAGGAAACTGAGACTGCGAGATCTGCCGCAGGATTTCTGCGGCTTCACTCATAGTCCGAGGGGTAGAGAGCTTGCCGACATAGCTTCGGATCCGCATCAGCCCTTTGGCTTCAAGGACCGGACCGACATCGTTCAGAACCGCGCCGGCGATAAGTTCAGGACGGACCGCACTCAAGGCCATCGTGATCAGGCCGCCGCGGGAAGTTCCGATGAAGATTGCGCTTTCGATCCCGGCTGCTGCCAGCATTCGTAATGTATCGTCGAGTTCGATCTTGAGGTCGTAATTGCGCCAGTCCTTGTCCCATTCGGAGCGCCCACGTCCTCGATAGTCCAGAGACAGAACACGGCGCGGGTGGGATGGATCCCGGCTCAGGGCCTCGGCCAGATCGTGAAAGTCTTCAGAGGTCCTGGCCAGTCCAGGCAAGCATATGATGGGAAGCGCATCCCCGGACTCAGAGCCATAGTCGCGGGCGTAGAGCTTCAGCCCGTCGGTGGCAGATACGGAAAGATCGCGATAGGAGCGGCTCATCTCAGTCCGGCCTCAAGGGTCTCGACGAGCCGCATCCTGCATCATTAATTGGTGCTTGTCGCATCCGCCGTTGCCGGGACAAGCGGCGCAGGCTTTTCGTTCAACCGCTGCCGGTAGACGCGCAAGTTCTCCAGCACGCGTTGGACGTAGTTGCGCGTTTCATAGAAGGGGATGCGTTCGATCCAATCGACCTCGTCCACGTCCGGCTTGCGCGGATCGCCGTAGGTCCTGACCCACTTGATCACATTGCCGCCGCCCGCATTATAGGACGCGAAGGCGAGGATATAGGAGCCCTTCCAGTCCTCCATCAGCTCGCCGAGATGGGCCGAGCCGATTTTGGCGTTGTAGGATGGGTCCTCGATCAGCCGCTTCAGATCGAAGCCGACGCCGAACCGCTGTGCGGTTCTCTTCGCGGTAGCCGGCATGAGCTGCATGAGGCCCCGGGCCCCTGCGCTCGAGATGGCGCGTGGATTGAACGCGCTCTCCTGCCGGGCGATGGCATAGACCATGGCGGGCTCGACCTCATCGCCGACCGGCTGGAAATCCGGGATGGCCGCAAGCGGATAGGCATGCTGGTCGAGTGGGAAGCCTCGCTGCAGGGCCGTCTTGCCGATGGACAGCACCGCCCGGGGATTCTGCTGAGATGCAGCCAGGCCGGCCAGGGCATCGAGCTGTCCCGGATCGCTCAAGGACTGTGCGAGATCGGTGTAGAGGCTGAGAGCAAGATCCTGCTCGCCGATCTGCTGCAGCAGTTTCACCGCCTGAACGGGAATGAGAGCATCGAACGCCTTGCGTTCCTCTTCTGTCAGGGGATCGACTTTTCGCAGCGAGATGGTCTGACCGAGTTTCGCCTGGGCCAATTGGCCGTAATAGGTCGTCGGCTGGTCGGCTGCGCGTCCGTAGAAGATTTTCGTGTCCTGTCCCAGGCCGGCCGCCTCTGCCGCGCGTCCCTGCCAATAGGCGATGCGCGAGATAGAGATGGGAGTCGAGGCCGTTTGGGCGACGGTCGCGAAATGCTTGGAGGCTGTCGCGGGGTCGTTCAGGAAGCGAAGCGCTATCCACCCCGCGTGAAACTCCGCCTCGATCTGCTGCACAGGCGATTCCGCGGCATGATGACTCGCTACTTCATAGGCGGTCGTGGCATTGCCCTTGTCGAGCAGAGCACGGGTGATCAGACGCTGTTCGGCCCACCATTCATCACCGTCGACCCGTAATTCGGGGTCCCGTGGCGCCTGCATGATGATCGCGGCCGCTTCCACCAGGTTGTTGCTTCGGCGTTGGAGTAGCGCCTTGGAGAACAGATAGGAGGGGTCGCTCCGCAGGGAGGCCGGCACGGCCGCGAAGGCCTTCTCGGCCTTCTTCTTTCCCTGGAAGACAGCCATGCGCGCCTTGACCAGCAGCTCATACTCCTTGCCTGCATGGCCGGCCGCGCGCTGGGCTCCGCCCCAATTCTCCTTCAGGAGAAGCCGCTCCATGCGAAAGCGGTGATCGGCTTTTGCCAGGACGTCCGGAAAGCGGTCAAGGATGCGGCGCTCCGCGTCGGGACCGAAGGTATCCTCCCGCCAGATATGGCGGATTTTCTCATTCGCTTCCTGCGTGAAGCCCTCGGCCTGAAGTGCGAAGGCGAGGGCGATCCGAGCGGCGGGTGTTCCTGGAGGCTGCTTGGCGAAAAAGGCGCGGACCTGCGACGGGGGTCTGCGCTCGGCCAGCAGCGCGTCCTCACTCCGTCTTCGAAGCTGGCTGGTGACCGGCCAGCCCGGATAATCCTTCTGAAAGGCCAGGATGCGGTCGAGACCCATGGTGAAGCCGCTGCGGATCGCAAACCACTCGACCAGGGCGTGGGCGGCGGGCTGGGAGAGCTTCGTCTTGAGGATCTGAGCCTCGGTCAGATCGTTGTCCCGATAGGCCTTGAAGATCCCCGGCAGGTGGTCCAGGTCTCCCGGAACCGGGGCGACGGGCACGAAGCTTTCCAGAGAAGGTGGTTGGGTCGGTTCCGGCGTGTTGAGGGGAGTTTCGGTTGCGTGGGCAGTAAGAATGGAGAGTTGGACAAGCGCGACGGATGTCACAAGACATATGAGAGGACGCATGTTGAGGCTCACCCGCTAACCCCCTTGCCGCCGTCTTATATCTTATTGTGACGACGTTTCTCTTGAGGAAACACTAAGAGCCGAGCTAGGACAACTCCCCGAAGGAACGTTTGCGCGCATGCGCCGCACCCCCTATGTGTTAAACCCTTGTGGCTTCGAAGAAGAGCCGGCGCGATTATTGAGGATAACCCCATGACCCAATTCAAAGGCTCCATCACGGCTCTGGTGACCCCCTTCAAGGATGGAGCCGTGGATGAAGCGGCGTTCCGGTCCTTCATCAATTGGCAGATCCAGGAGGGGACGAACGGACTCGTGCCCGTCGGCACGACGGGCGAGAGTCCCACGCTCAGCCACAAGGAGCACGAGCGGGTTGTCGAGATCTGTGTCGATGAGACGAAGGGCAGGGTGCCTGTGATCGCCGGCGCCGGCTCCAACAGCACGGCGGAGGCGGTGGCCTTCTCCAAGCACGCGGAAAAGGTCGGCGCCGACGCGGTGCTGATCGTGACGCCCTATTACAACAAGCCGACGCAGGAAGGCCTCTACCAGCACTTCAAGGCCATCAATGATGCCATCGGGATCCCGATCTTCATCTACAACATCCCCGGCCGCTCGATCATCGATATGTCGGTGGAGACGATGGCACGGCTCTATGAGCTGAAGAACATCGCCGGCGTAAAGGATGCGACCGCCAATATGGCGCGCGCGAGCCAGCAGCGGCAGGTGCTGGGGCCCGATTTCATCCAGCTCTCCGGCGAGGACGCGACCGCGCTCGGCTTCATGGCCCATGGCGGTCATGGCTGCATCTCGGTGACCTCGAACGTCGCGCCCCGGCTCTGTGCCGAGATGCAGAACGCCTGTCTGAATGGCGATTACGCTTCGGCCCTGAAGGTGCAGGACCGCCTCATGCCCCTGCACACCAATCTGTTCGTCGAAACGAACCCGACGCCCGTGAAGTATGCCGCCTCCCTGCTCGGCCTGATGGAGGATAATGTGCGCCTGCCGCTGGTGCCCGCCTCCGAGGGCGCGAAGCAGGCTGTCCGCTCGGCCATGGTCCATGCGGGGCTGATCAACGCTTAAAATTGCTCATGTCAAAAGATCCAAAGAGTGCCAACCGCGTCGTCGCCGACAACCGGAAGGCGCGGTTCAATTACGAGATCCTCGACACCTACGAGGCGGGGATCGCGCTGACCGGCACGGAAGTGAAATCGCTGCGTCAGGGGAAGGCGACTATCGGCGAGGCCTATGCCGGGCCGTCGGGCGAGGAGTTCTTCCTCTTCAACGCCTATATCCCGGAGTATCTCCAGGCGAACCGCTTCAACCACGAGACGAAGCGTCCGCGCCGTCTGCTGCTGCACAAGCGCCAGATCGACAAGCTGATCGGCGCCACGCAGCGCGAGGGCTTCACCGTGATCCCGCTCAAGATCTATTTCAATGACCGCGGACGGGCGAAAGTGGAACTCGGCCTTGGCCGAGGCAAGAAGCTGCACGACAAGCGCGAGACGGAGAAAGAGCGATCCTGGAACCGGGAGAAGGCGCGTCTCATGCGCGAGAAGGGCTGACGGAACGTTCTCTCGCGCTAATTTCCTCTCAATCTTTGGGAGGAAAAACATGGCGTCGGTTGCTCTGGTCTCGGTTCTTGGTCCCGATCGGGTCGGTCTTGTCGCGGCGATCGCGGAACATCTGTTCGATGTCGGCGTGAACCTGAGGGATACGACCTTCGCGGCCCTCGGCTCGGGCGCCGAATTCGTCGCGCTTTGTGAGCTTCCCACGGATCTGACGGCCGCCAGCATCGAGGCGGGCCTGAAGCAGCTGCCCGAGCTAGAGGGGGCCGAGATCCGGGCGGTTCCCTATGCCTTCGACCCGAGCCCCGGTCCTGCAGGCAGCATCACGCACCGTATCGCGATCAGCGGCGGCGATCAGCTCGGCCTCGTGGCCCGGCTCTCGGAAGTCTTCAAGCAATACCAGGCCAATATCGTGCGCCTCGAAGCGCGCAAGCTTCCGGACAGCGAGGGCGGTCTCTATGTGACCCGGTTCGCCGTGTCGATCCCCACCGGGCAGACGGACCTGTGCCTGGCGACAGTCAGCAACACCGCAGGCTCGCTTGGCTTGAACTGCCAGGTCGAAGAGAGTTCATTCTAAAAAGCGAATGGCCGGGACTTGCCCGGCCATGGATGCTCTGTGCGGAATCCGACACTCAGATGTCGAAATCGTCGTCCTGCGGCTGCCGGATGCCGTAGCGGCTCTCGAGGGCACCGTTGCGCGGCGGCTGCTGCGGGCGCACGCGGTCCTGACGATCTCCGTTCTCATTTCCGACACGCTGCGGACGGTCCGAGGGGTCGCGTCCGATGCGGGAAGCGAGCTGTGACAGGTCGAGGAATTCATCGGCCTGGCGGCGCAGCTCATCGGCCACCATCGGCGGCTGAGTCGTGACGGTGGAAACGACGGAGACCCGCACACCACGACGCTGCATGGCCTCGACCAGGGACCGGAAATCACCGTCGCCGGAGAACAGGACCATATGGTCGATATAAGGAGAGAGCTCGAGCGCATCGATGGCGAGCTCGATATCCATGTTGCCCTTCACCTTGCGGCGGCCGGCGGAATCCACGAATTCCTTGGTCGGCTTCGTCACCACCCGATAGCCATTGTAATCGAGCCAGTCGATCAGCGGGCGGATGGAAGAATATTCCTGATCTTCCACAAGCGCAGTGTAGTAAAAGGCCCGGACCAGAGCACCCCGACCCTGGAATTCCTTCAGCAGGCGCTTGTAATCGATATCGAAGCCAAGAGTTTTAGTGGTAGCGTATAGGTTGGCGCCATCAATGAAAAGCGCGATCCTCTGCTGGCCTGACATAAGTATTCTCTATTTGTATCTGCCGAAGCGGCATAACAACCTTTATTATTCAAGCGGCATCTATTATTTACGTTCGCAATATAATTGCGCGATAAAATCACGACGCGCCTTAGAACAGGCTGCTATTAACCCTTCGGACGAGCAAAAACGACAAAGTAAAATACTTAATGGCGTGTAAATGCCAAGAGTCAAGTTGGCAGAACCAAGGCAGTCAAGCCTGTGTGTGATAAATAAACAGCTTTTATGATTTAAGGCTGCGACTGCCCGGTTTGGTTGCCGGAAGGGCGGCCAATTCGGCCGGAACCTGGTCCGGCGCATAGGCCGGGATGTCGAGCTGAACCAGGGACACCAGGGGGACGCCGAGATCCGCCTTACCCCCGGAGCGGTCGATGAGGCAGGCGGCGCCGAGAATCGTGCCGGGATGTTCCCGTAGGGCCGTCAGGCATTCCCGAGAGGAAAGGCCGGTCGTGACGATGTCCTCCACCATGACGACGCGAGCGCCCTCCGGAATGGTAAAGCCACGGCGCAGGACGAACACGCCGTTCTCGCGCTCGACGAAGATCGCCTTGGAGCCCAGATGCCGAGCGGTCTCATATCCCGGAACGATGCCGCCGACGGCCGGCGAGACCACGTAATCGACAGCCCCGAAGGTCTCCCTGATCTTCTCCGCCAGTGCCCGGCAGACCCGCTCGGTGCGCGCCGGATCCTGGAACACGAACATCTTCTGCAGGAAGACTGGGCTGTGCAGCCCCGACGACAGAATGAAGTGCCCCTCCAGCAGCGCACCGGCAGAGCGGAATTCGTCGAGAACGTCGTTCGGGGTCATGGGCTCAGGTCTCCTGCGTCGGCGCTGTTTGGCAGGGGCAAGGGCAGGAGGCAAGGGGCAATGCCGCAACAGAAGCAGCCACGCCAAGAAACTTACTTGACGAATACAGTTCCAGGTGATGTTGTATCGTATCGACTTGCGGGGACAAGATGAGCGTCGAAGAGAAGCTACGTATTCTGTCAGAAAAAATAAGGTCTCACTCAAGTGTTATGGTCACGGAGGGTAATTACCCACGCCCTTGTCAGCAGGCTCAATTCCTGAATCCATGGGGCGATGGATCGCACTGATTTGCAGCGTCTGACAAAGGAAGAGCTGATTGAGTTGGTGCTGCGGATGCAGCGTCCGCAGAAGACCTCACGCACATCCTCAAAGCCGCCCTCGACCGATCGCAAGGAGCGTCGGGATCAGGCCAAGCCCGGTGGCGCCAAGCCGGGGCATGACGGGCACAGCCGCGCCATGAGCCCGGATGTGGATCGCCTCGTCGACCATCAGCCGGACCACTGCCCATGCTGCCGCGCCAGGCTGGCGACCGATCTTCCGACCGAGACCGTGAGCGAACACGACACGATCGAGCTGCCCGCGATCAAGCCGTGGATCGAGCGCCATCGGCGTCTTGCGGTTCGCTGTCCGTCCTGCGGGACGCGGGTTGTTGCCCCCGTGCCCGCCGCCGCCAAGGGGACGCCGTTCGGGCCGCGCGTCCATGCCGTGGCCACCTATCTCAAGACCTTTCAGAGCCTGTCCTACGAGCGGCTGCAAAGCGCGTTCGCCGACCTCTTCGGTCTCACGCTCAGCCAGGGTGGCCTCATGAACCTGCTGCGCCGGGCGCAGGGCGCCTTCGCGGCCGAGCGCGACAAGGCCGTCGCGGCGTTGCGCCAGGCCAAGGTTGTCGCTTCCGACGAGACCGGCGTGCGGATCGAGGGTAGCAGCGCCTATCATTGGGTGTTTCGCTGCTCTGAGGCGGTGGTCCATCACGCCTCGCCGACCCGCGGCGCCAGCGTGGTCCGGACCGTGATGGACGGGCACCGGCCCGAGGTCTGGTGCTCCGACCGCTACAGCGCGCAACAGGGCCATGCCGACGCCCACCAGACCTGCCTGGCCCATCTGTCCCGCGACGTCGCCTATGCCGATGAGGCCAGCGACGATGTCCTGATCTCGCGTCTCAAGCTGTGGCTGCACCGGGCCTTTGCCCTGGCGGAGGGTGTCGCAACCCTCGCCGCCTCGACCCTCGCCCGCAAGCGCCGCGTCCTGGAGCGCAGTCTGGACGCGATCCTGGCCGCGCCGACCTCCTGCGATCTCGCCCGCGACCTTCAGAGCAAGTTCCGGCGCGCCCGCGATCAGCTTCTGACCTTCGCCCACTGGCCCGGCCTGGTTGAGGCGACGAACAACGCCTGCGAACGCGCCCTCAGACCGGCCGTGATTCAGCGCAAGGTGACCAACGGTTATCGGGCCATGTGGGCGGCCGAGGGCGAAGCCGACATTCGCACCGTCGTCGACACGGCTCGCCTCGGCCCGGGAACCAATGCGTTCAAGACGATCCTTCAGACCGTGTCCGCCTGAACCTCAGTTCTGAATGGGGCGTGGGTAATTACTCTCAAGGCGCCGCATAGATCGGCCACGTACGTGGCCACATCGACGTGCTGAGCCCTTTCCGACTTACTGAGAAGGTCGTGGACCCGCGCCATGGCGTTGAGACGATCTTGGGCCTCCTCGAAGAGGGCCCTGACCGCAGGGTCCGGCTGCCGCCGCCCTTGAATGCCGAGGAGAGAAGCCGCGATGGCGAGGCTGTTCTTGGCCCGGTGGTTGACCTCCACCAGCAGCATCTCCCGCTCGGCGACCAACGCCGACAGCTTTTTGTTGGCAGCTTCCAGCTCTCCGGTTCGTGCCGCCACCCGGTTCTCCAGTTCCGAAGCGAGGGTCCGAAGGTTTTCCTCCGCGTCGTAACGGCGGGTGATGTCGAGGTAAGAGAGGAAATGATTGGTGACGGTGCCCTGGCCGTCATCCACCGGGCTGGCGAACAGCATCGCCCGAAACGGGGTGCCACCTTTTCGGTACTGAAGGATTTCCAAGGTTTCGTCTCGCGCTTGCGTAATTGCAGCCTGATAGCGCCGGATGGCCTCCGGGTCTGTGCCTGCGCCGTTCATGAAGTGCGGGTCCTGACCAAGCAGCTCGTCCATGGTGTAGCCGGACAAGTCGACAAATGCCTGGTTGGCAAAAACAATCGGGTTGCCGGGCAGGGTGGCGTCGGTCACGAGCATCGGCATGCGGGTCCGCCGGACGGCCTCGACGAACAGGCCACCCTGCTGCCGTACGGCTTCGATGTGCCGTTCGGCGACGGTTCGCTCAGGGGTGTCCGCCTTGTTCTCCTGAAACTTGTTCATAGCCAATCCGGTCTGATGGGACTGTAGATGAATAAAAGGCCCCGTTTTCGGGGCCTTCTCCATTCAGCCGTTCGAGCGCTTCAGTCGAATAACTCTTGAAGAAAGGACTTCTTCCTCTTGGAATGCCCGTACTGATGGCCATGCCCATATGGCTGAGCATAGCCCCGATCATGACCTTGATCATACTGCGGCTTCGAAAATGAAGGTTGCTGCACTGGGGCAGGAGAAGGCGCATCTTGGGCGCTCCGCTCGAGGATCTTGTCGAGTTCCCCACGGTCGAGCCAAACGCCACGGCATTGCGGGCAATAGTCAATCTCGACGCCTTGTCGCTCACTCATTACGAGGGAAACTTGACAGACGGGACATGGCATACCGGCGGCACTGGTCATAGGCGGACCTCCTAAGGTTGATAACCGGATAATGAGCCAGACCGCCAATCAGTCTTACACTGATCAGCGCCAGGCGTTCTCACTGCAGTCCGACATCACAGCCACACGCCCGTGGTTGTCAGAGGGGCCCGGCCCGCAAAGAACACATGGGTGCGTGGAGACTAGCCTTCAAGCCTGACCTGGCCTGCCCCCTGAGAAGTGGTCCTCCCTGATGTATGGCTTTCAAGCCGAATGGAGGACAAGCGAATGAGCAAGAAGAGACACACGGCCGAGGACATCGTCGCGAAACTGCGGCAGGTGGAT
>NZ_JBVVAK010000227.1:0-10043 GCF_055792825.1 Microvirga sp. GN3 | reverse complement strand
GAAGCCGACATTCGCACCGTCGTCGACACGGCTCGCCTCGGCCCGGGAACCAATGCGTTCAAGACGATCCTTCAGACCGTGTCCGCCTGAACCTCAGTTCTGAATGGGGCGTGGGTAATTACCTTCTGACGGTCCCGCCGGGCACTCCCCGGGGCCGACCGCGATGAACTTCTTAGTCTCGCGACCGTGGCCGAGCCCCTGTCAGATCTGACAGTTGGACAGGCTGTTAGGATCCTGCGTCTTGGCGAACCCGGTTATAGAGGAGCAAGGAAGGAGCTGGGATGGCTTGGGTTCAGCGCGCGAGCTGTTCCTGATACTACGGTCAGTTAGAACAATGGCTCTGTTAGGGGATGTCACATCTGGATGCCCCTGTCGGCAAGGGTTTTGTTGAACGTGAGTACAAGTGGTCGGGTGCAGATCCTATAGAGGTGTGCAGCAACATCACTCTGCCAGAGCGAAGACCGCGATCCACCCCCAAAGGATCTGCACCCGCCCGCTAAGCCCAAGCGTCATCCAGACATGACGGTGCCATTCATTTAGCCCGAAATTCGATGGCTCGGTGTACATCAAAATAAATTATTCGAAAACACCTGCGATCGTAGGATTTCCTTAATATTAGCTTGAGCATGATTCTTTGGGGAGCAGGGGGAATCATGCGGTCGTTACGGGCTAAGTTCATCATCATTACTGGCCTTATGCTTACGGTTGGCCTTGGGGCGGGCATAAGTGCAGTGTGGAGCAATGCTGTTCTGACAGACAACATCTCGCAAAACCACGTATTGGCGCAGGCGACCCGCAATCAGGGTAGCGCCGACATGATGCACGACGCCTTGCGGGGCGACGTTTATCGTGCCCTCCATGCAGCACGAGTCGAGCCAACGCTACGCCCGAAGATCGAGGAAGACCTACACGACCACTTGACTCAGCTTCGACGCAATATCGATGAGAACAAGGGGCTTGCTCTTAGCCCTGAAGTCCGTAGCGCCCTCGCCAATGTTGAGGAGCCGCTGGCAGCCTATGCGAAAGTCGCCTCAAATCTCGTTGAGACGGCCTTTGAGAGTACGAAGGAGGCGGAGCAGATGCTCCCTGATTTCGTGCAGAGGTTTGATGCGCTTGAAGATGCGATGGAAGCTATCAGTGGCCGGATAGGAGAGGCGGCGGAGCGTGTGGAGCAGGAGGCTGGTGCGCTGGCTGCCATGACCCGTTGGATGAACGCGTCGGCGGCCGCAATTTCCCTCCTTATGACATTAGGCCTCTGTCTCTACTTGCTTCGTGGGGTCCTGCGGCCGGTTGGTGCCATGACCAGAACAATGAGGACTCTGGCAGATGGGGACACCAACGTTGACGTGATCGGGGCAAGGCGCCGTGATGAGATTGGCGAGATGGCCAAGGCCGTCGAGATTTTCCGGGACAATGTCCGAGAAATGGAGCACCTGAGAAACGAGCAGGAGCGCACCCGCCTCCAGAGCGAAGCCGAGAAGCGCCGCCTGATGGCCGAGCTCGCTCAGACCTTCGAGGCGAAGGTGGGCGCGCTAGTCCGGCGCCTTTCGGTTGCGGCGAACGGGCTGGAGGAGACGGCCGGGTCTATGACCTCTGTGGCGGACAGCACGACTCAGCAGTCGGTCACCGTGTCGTCCACTGCCCAACAGACCTCGGCCAACGTGCAAACCGTCGCAGCCGCCACGGAGGAGCTGTCGATCTCCATCCGCGAGATCGCCTCTCAGGTGACGCAGTCTTCCCACATTGCCGAACGGGCGGTGTTTGATGCCCAGCGTACTAACCAGACCGTCCAGATGCTGGCGACGTCGGCCGAGAAGATCGGGCATGTGGTCCAGTTGATCAGCACCATTGCGTCCCAGACCAACCTGCTGGCGTTGAATGCAACCATTGAGGCAGCTCGGGCCGGTGAGGCCGGCAAGGGCTTTGCCGTGGTGGCCTCTGAGGTGAAGGAACTGGCCAGCCAGACCTCCAAGGCGACGGACGAGATCTCGGTCCAGATTGCCGGCGTCCAGCAGGCTACCTCAGATGCCGTTCAGGCCATCCAGGCGATTGCCAGCACGATTGGCGAGATGTCTCAGATCTCGATAGCGATTGCCGCCGCCATCGAGGAGCAGGGGGCGGCTACCTCGGAGATCGCGCGCAACGTGCAGGAGGCAGCCCGCGGCACGGAGTTCGTCACCGGCAGCATTACTGAGGTTCACCGCGGAGCGGGTGAAACGGGTATGGCTGCTGCCCAGGTTCTCGCGTCTGCTCAAGAGCTGGCACACCATTCCGCTAGCCTCGGACAGGAGGTGGAGCACTTCCTGTCGGGAGTGAAAGCCGCATAAGAGAAGAGGGATTCTCTAGCAGGATGGAATGAGCAAGACCCACGCATCTCCGGATCGCACATCAATGCCAGGCAGAGCATTGCGTTGGCCGGAATTGCGCCTTGTTGCACGAATAGGTGAGTTGGTACCCGAAACCGGCTGACCTAATGATCTTCACGAAGGTGGTGTAACATAGGGCGGTGTCGATCCTCGTTAGGAGGTGCGCGATGGAGGACAACGTTTGGCGTCCGGCGCATCTGACGCCGGAACAGATGGAGGAGCGCCGTCTGGCGGCCGCGAGACTGTTGCGGCAGGGACGGTTCTCCCAAGCCGAGATTGCCCGGCAGCTCCAGGCCGACATTGCCCGGCAGCTGGGCGTCAGTCGCGCCAGTGTCTCCCGTTGGGCCGTCACCCTGGCTCAGCAGGGCCGGCCCGGATTGGCTGCCCGAGCCAGAATAGGACGAGAGCCGCGCCTCGATGAGAAGGCCTGGGCTTGTCTGGGCCGGCTCTTGGATCGGGGCGCCATGGCGGCGGGCTTTGCCACCGAGCGCTGGAGCCTCCAGCGCATCGCAGCCCTGATCGCGCGCGAGTTCGGGGTTCACTACCATCCGCGCTATCTGGAGCGTCCGCTCAAAGCGCACGGCTTCAGCGTGCAGCGTCCGGCCACAAGGGCCAAGGAGCGCGACGAGCTCGTGATCGCGGTCTGGCCCAAGCGCGACTGGGTTGTTTTAAAAAGAAGGCCCAGCGGGAAGGCCGCACGCTCCTTCTTTGGGACGAGACGGGTCACAGCTTCCGGCCCCGACCGGGCCCCACCTGGGCGCGGCGCGGGATCACCCCGGTGCTCCAGCGGGTGAGTAAGCGGCGGGAGGTGTCGAGCATTGTGGCGATCACGCCTGACGGGCGGCTGTATGCCCGCCACTTCCGCACCAGCATCTCAAGTGAGATCGTGATCTCGGCTCTGCGCTCCTTCCGGAGACAGATCGGCACGCCGCTGCTGGTGGTCTGGGATCGGCTCAACGCCCATCGATCTCAGGTCACCACCGCCTTCATCGCGGCTCATGCGCAGGACTTCGCAATCGCCTACCTGCCGGCCTATGCCCCCGAACTCAATCCGGAGGAGCAGTGCAATGCGTTCGTCAAGCGGGCTATCGAGAATGCGCTACCCGGATCCGTCGACGACCTGCACCGTCTGGTGCGTCTTGAGTTCGCCCGCCTGCAGCGACGACCCAAGATGATCGTCAGCTTCTTTCGACACGCAGGCCTCTCCGTCACAGGACATGCGTGAAGATCATTAGGAGGTCTGTGTCCTTCCTGTCGGATTTCCACCGTGCCGTTCAAGTCCAATGCCGCTCGCCGTCACCATATCCCCAAGCAGCGGTACCGGGTGACGAATTGGGCAGAGTACGACGCGGCCCTGCGCCAGCGAGGGAGCCTCACGGTGTGGTTCACCGAGGAAGCCATTGCCGCCTGGCGGGCCGAGCCGCGCACGACACGAGGCGGTCAGCCTCACTATTCTACCCTCGCCATCAGAACGGCCCTGACCCTGCGGGCGGTGCTCCGGTTGGCGCTGCGCCAAACCGAAGGGCTGATCGGTTCGATCCTCCACCTCCTGGTTCTGGATCTGGCGGTGCCGGATCACTCAACCCTGAGCCGGCGGGCCGAAACCCTGGAGGTGCCAGGGCCATGTCCGCGCTCCGGAGGACCTGTTCATCTGCTGGTCGACAGCACCGGCCTGCGGCTCTGTGGACCCGGGGAATTGCTGGTCGAGAAGCATGGTACCCGGAGACGCCGATCCTGGCGCAAGCTGCACATTGGCGTCGACGCTAAGACCGGCTAGATCCTCGCATCAGACCTGACCAGCTGCGATGTTGACGATGGCTCGCAGATCGAACCGTTGCTCGACCAAATCACAGGCTCCCTCGCTTCCCTTACCGGTGATGGGGCTTACGATCAGGCCGGCGTCTACGGCACTGTCGCCCAGCGCCATCCTGAGGCCCAGGTGGTTGTTCCACCGCGATCAACGGCGGTGCCGAGCGACATGGCAGAGAGCACGCCGACCCAGCGCGACCGACATCTCCAAAGCATCGAGGAGCATGGACGCATGGGCTGGCAGAGGAGATCCGGGTACACTCGTCGGGCTCTGGTGGAGGCCACCATCAGCAGGCTTAAACGAGTGATTGGGAGCGGCGTACTCGGCCCAATTTGTCACCCGGTACCGCTAGTTGGGAATACGGTGCCGGCGAGCGGCATTGGCCTTGAAGGACATGGCGGAGATCTTTGGTCATACGCCGAACAGACCTCTACGCTACCCAGTCCCGGTTACCAACTTGCGCATTCATGCAACAAGGCGCCCGCTCCGACCAGCTCTTCGGCGCTTGATAAAGCTCGTCAGGAAAGACGCTACCGGAACGGTGACACCCTTGACGGTGAAGTACGGTGACTTGTTTTCCCAATAGGGGTCAGCGCAAGATGTGCCAGACGGACATCGTCATGCCACCTCGTAAGTGGTAACCTCGCCGTTCGAACTTTTTCTGGCCACCCTCAGAGGCGGACGACTGTTGGTTCAGGTCCTTCTCAACTCAATGGCCTCAGCCGGATGGGAGTACCGGACTGACGGCGGAGTTCGGCAGATGAGCCCATCTTCCAGGTTCGGCGCTGGTGAGGATCGTAGCCTCCAGGTGTCGTGGGCGGACGGAGACTATGTCTTCTGCCGACGAGCGCGCGAAGGCGCCAACGGCGATCGTCACCCCGTTCTGGCCGTGCTGCCGGCCACCGAGCACCCGACGCCGGCCAGCCTCCATCGTCTCGCCCACGAATACGCACTGAAGGGCGACCTAGACGAGGCGTGGGCGGTGCGGCCGCTGGAGCTGGTGCGCGAGCACGGGCGGACCATGCTGCTGCTCAAGGATCCGGGGGGTGAGCCGCTTGACCGGCTCATCGGTCGCCCCATGGCGATCGCCCACTTTCTGCGCCTCGCCATCGCTCTCACAGCCGCGCTGGGCCGGCTGCACGAACGTGGTCTCATCCACAAGGACCTCAAGCCAGCCAATGTGCTCGTCAAGGCCGGAACCGATCAGGTCTGGCTCACGGGCTTTGGCATGGCGTCGCGGCTTCCACGCGAGCGCCAAGCGCCCGAGCCGCCCGAGCTCATCGCGGGCACGCTCGCATACATGGCCCCGGAACAGACCGGGCGTATGAATCGGTCGATCGACTCCCGCAGCGACCTCTATGCCCTCGGGGTCACGCTCTACCAGATGCTCACGGGCTCACTCCCGTTCACCGCATCCGATCCCATGGAATGGTTTCACTGCCATATTGCCAGGAAGCCGGTGTCACCCAGTGAGCGGGTGGAGCATGTCCCGGTTCCGGTATCGCAGATCACCATGAAGCTGCTCGCCAAGACGGCCGAGGAGCGTTACCAGACTGCAGCGGGCCTTGAGAACGATCTGCGCCGCTGCTTGGCCGAATGGGAAGCGCAGCATCACATCGACGCCTTCCCGCTCGGCGAACACGACACGCCCGACCGGCTGCAGATCCCCGAGAGGCTGTATGGGCGAGAGCGTGAGATCAAGAACCTGCGCGCTGCCTTCGAGCGCGTCGTTACGAGCGGCATGCCGGAGCTGGTGCTGGTGTCCGGCTATTCCGGCATCGGCAAGTCCTCGGTCGTCCAGGAACTGCACAAGGACTTGGTGCCGCCGCGCGGTCTATTTGCCTCGGGCAAGTTCGGCCAGTACAAACGCGACATCCCCTATTCCACGCTCGCGCAAGCCTTTCAGAGCCTGATTCGTGGCATTTTGGGCAAGAGCGAGGCTGACCTTGCGTCCTGGCGTGATGCCCTGCGCGAGGCCCTCGGCCCCAACGGGCAGCTGATGGTCGACCTCGTCCCCGAGCTGAAGCTCATCATCGGAGACCAGCCGCCAGTTCCTGAGCTGCCGCCGCAGCAGGCACAAAGCCGCTTCCAGCTTATCTTCCGGCGGTTTCTCGGAGTCTTCGCACAGCCGGAGCATCCGCTGGCGCTGTTCCTCGACGATCTGCAATGGCTCGACGCGGCGACGCTCGACCTGCTCGAGGATCTGCTGACCCAACCGGATGTGCGGCACCTGCTGCTGATTGGCGCCTATCGGGACAACGAAGCCGATGCCACTCATCCGCTGATGCGCAAGCTCCAAGCGATCCGCAAGGCGGGAGTTTCCGTGCACGAGATCATCCTGGCGCCCCTTGAGCGCGAAGACCTGGGACGCCTGATGGGCGATTCTCTCCATTGCGAACCGCGGCGCGTGATCCCCCTCGCGGAACTGGTGCACGAGAAGACGGCCGGCAATCCGTTTTTCGCCATGCAATTCATGTCTGCACTCGCCGATGAGGGATTGCTGACCTTCGATCACCTTGATGCACAATGGTTCTGGGACCTGAATCGCATTCACGCCAAGGGTTACACCGATAATGTGGTGGACCTGATGGTCGGGAAACTGAACCGACTGCCGGCGGAAACCCAGAAGGCATTACAGCAGCTTGCTTGTTTGGGCAGCAGCGCAGAGTTCACCCTGCTGACCACGGTTCACGAGGATTCGCAGAGGGACATCCATGACGACCTTTGGGAAGCGGTCCGCGCAGGACTTGTGTTCCGCTCAAAAGGTGCCTACAGGTTTCTCCATGACCGCGTCCAGGAAGCCGCCTATTCACTGATCCCAGTCGATTTGCGCGCGGCAGCTCATCTTCGGATCGGCCGTCTGCTTGCGGCGCATACGCCGCCGGAGAAGCGGGACGAGGCGATCTTCGAGATTGTCAATCAGCTCAACCGCGGCGCCACGTTGATCACTGCTCGAGATGAGTGCGAGCAGCTAGCCGAGCTTAACCTAATCGCAGGCAAGCGCGCCAAGGCGGCAACCGCTTACGCATCGGCCCTGAGCTACCTCGTGGTCGGCGGGACGCTTCTCCCCGACAATTCGTGGGAGCAATGCTATCGCCTCGTGTTTGCGATCGAGATCAATCGCGCCGAATGCGAATTTCTGACTGGTAATCTGGCGGCCGCCGAGGAGCGACTGTCGATACTATCCCGGCGCGCCGCGAACATTGTGGATCGGGCCGCTACTGCGCGCTTACGAATTCTCCTCGACACGGCGCGCGGTCGTCCCGACCGTGCCGTTGAGATCTGCCTTGAATACCTGCGGGATGTCGACATCGGATGGTCTCCACACCCCACGGATAAGGAGGTCTGCCAAGAATATCAGCGCCTATGGCAGCAGCTTGGCGGTCGCCCGATCGAGGTGCTGTTCAACCTGCCGTTAATGATCAGTCCAGAATGGTGTGGTACGATGGAGGTTCTCACCGAACTCATGTCGCCAGCCATATTCACTGACGCAAATTTGCGGGACCTACTCCTTTTGCAAATGGCGAACTTGAGCATCGAGCATGGCAACAGCGACGCATCTTGCTACGCATACGCCTACTTGAACATCGTGGTGGGGGCTCGCTTCGGCGACTACGGCGCCAGTTTTCGTTTCAGCCAACTCAGCCTCGATCTGGTCGAGAAGAAGGGTCTCGACCGCTTCAAAGCCCGTGTGCACTTGGCATTCGGAAATATGGCTGTTCCCTGGGTGCAACCGTTGCATACCGCCCAGCCGATGATCCGGCATGCACTAGAAATGGCGCTGGAAACCGGCGACCTTACATATGTGGGCTACCTATACGACGTCATCATCACGCATCTTCTCGCGTGCGGAGCTCCACTCGAGGAGGTGCAGCGCGAAGCGGAGCATGGGCTTCAATTCGCGCAAAAAATGCGCTTCGGCATATCCATTGCCATCATCACGGGGCAGCTCGGAGTGATCAAGACTCTCAGGGGTCTGACGCCGGCGTTCGGCTCGTTTTCCGATGACCGGTTCGACGAGGGACGCTTTGAACAGCATCTGGAAGGCGATCGGTACCTCGCACTGCCTGCCTGCTGGTATTGGATACGAAAGTTGCAAGCACACGTTCTTTCGGGCAACGAGGCGGAAGCAGTCGCAGCGGCCGCGAATGCGCAACGATTTCTCTGGACAACAGGCTCTTTCTTTGAAGGGGCCGAATACCATTTCTATGGTGCGCTTGCGAGGGCGGCCGCTTCCAATTCTGCCACGCCGGACGAACGACGCGAGCATCTCACGGCTCTGGCTGAGCATCACGAGCGGCTGGTGCTCTGGGCCGAGAACTGTCCCGAGAACTTCGAGAGCCGCGCCGCGCTGGTGAGCGCCGAGATTGCTCGCCTCGAAGCCCGGGAGTTGGATGCCGAGCGGCTGTATGAGCAGGCCATCCGGTCCGCACGCGAGCAGGCCTTCGTTCAGAACGAAGGCTTGGCTTATGAATTGGCCGCGCGCTTCTACGCGGCACGTGGGTTCGAGCAGATCGCGCATCTTTATCTGCGAAACGCCCGGCACTGCTATCGGACCTGGGGAGCTGACGGGAAAGTGCGGCAGCTCGATCAGCTCTACCCGCACCTCAGAGAGACGGAACGAGCGTTCGCTCCGACCGGCACGATCGGGGCGCCGGTCGAGCATCTCGATCTCGCGACGGTGATCAATGTCTCGCAGGCCGTGTCGGGGGAGATCGTCCTGGACAAGCTGCTCGACACGCTCATGCGCAATGCGATCGAGCAGGCGGGTGCCGAGCGTGGGCTGTTGATTTTCCCGAGTGGGGCAGAGCCGCGTATTGTGGCGGATGCGACGACCCGCGGCGACAGGGTCGCGGTGCAGCTGCGCGACGAGGCGGCGACCACGGCCATGCTGCCGGTGTCGGTCCTCCACTATGTCGTGCGCACGCAGGAGAGCGTCATTCTCGACGATGCCTCGGCCCAGAACCCGTTTTCTGCGGATCCCTACGTCCATCAGCGCCAGGCTCGTTCGATCCTCTGCATGCCGCTTCTGAACCAGGCCAAGCTCATCGGGGTGCTCTACCTCGAGAACAACCTTAGCCCGCGCGTCTTCGCGCCGGCCCGGATCGCGGTGCTGAAGCTGCTCGCCTCGCAGGCCGCGTTTTCGCTGGAGAATACCCGTTTGTATCGCGATCTTTCAGAACGCGAGGCGAAGATCCGGCGCCTGGTCGACGCCAACATCATCGGGATCGTCATATGGGATCTCGAAGGCCGGATCCTCGAGGCCAATGACGCCTTTCTCCGCATCATCGGCTACGACCGTGAAGACCTTGCCGCGGGTCGCATCCGCTGGACGGACCTGACGCCCCTGGAATGGCGCGAGCGCGACGTCCGGCTGGCGCAAGAATTGAAGAGGACTGGCAGCTTGCAACCGTATGAGAAGGAGTACTTCCGCAAGGACGGCAGCCGCGTGCCCGTTCTGCTTGGCTCGGCAACCTTCGGCGAGAGCGGGAGCCAAGGGGTCGCTTTCGTGCTCGATCTGACCGAGCGCAAGCGCGGTGAGGAGGAACTGCGGCGCAGCGAGGCCTACCTGGCGGAAGCGGAGGCGCTGAGCAAAAGCGGCAGTTGGGCCTGGAACCCCGCCACGAAGGAGATCAAGCACTGGTCGCAGGAACGCTACCGCTTGTTTGGCTTCGATCTGGAAGCAGGGATGCCATCCTTCGAGGCGCTTCTCCAGCGCATTCATCCGGAGGATCGGGCCAGATGGCTCGCAAACGCAGACAGGGCAGTTCGGATCCGGGGAGATGCCGAAACAGATTTCCGGATCGTTCTTCCGGACGGCGAGATCAAGCACCTTCACGGTATAGGCCATCCCGTTTTCAGCGAAG
>NZ_JBVVAK010000226.1:0-10186 GCF_055792825.1 Microvirga sp. GN3 | reverse complement strand
GGCCCTTCTCCTGGAATCCGGTGACCCTGCCGTCCTTCAGGTGATTGCCAGGTCCATGCTCGCCGGCGGAGGGTGGTGTGATCAGGCACGGCGAGATCCAATCCCATCAACGCAAGCACCGATGTGAGCAAGCCCTCCGTCTGGCGCAGCCGCAGGCCGAACACCAAGCCAACGGTCAGGGCCGTTTCGATCGCCAGATCGGAATCGCGCGGCTGCCCGCCGCGCGTCGTCCGCTTCGCCGCTTGCCACAGCGACAGCGCTTCGGGCGCGATCCACAGCGTCAGGCTGCCCCGCCGGCGAAGACCTGCCTCATATTCCGCCCAATTCGCCACCTTGAACGTCATCGTGCCGATACGATGGCGGCAGGCAGCATTGTGTTTGAAAGGCATGGCGGCGACCAACGGGCTGTTTCGATGACCGCTCGACTACACAAGCACCGCTAACGATTCATGCACCAACGCCCCAGCGATGGTCAAAGTGCCGGGAGCATCTGAGAGGCGGAGTTCAAGATGACGAAGCATCCTTGGCTGAGCCTTTGGCTTAGTGCCGCAAACACCTGGGCCGGTGCCGCCCGAGGCTTCTGGACGGCGGAGATGTACCGCCAGCAGAAAGCGATGTTGAATGAAATCGCGAAACCGGCAGCGCGCCCGACAGGCACATCCCGATTGGGAAAGAAGGCATCCGCCAGGGCTCGGAAGAAGGCTAAAGGCTAATACAGGTCCACCATACTTGGTCTCCCGCAGCTTCAGCCCACGCCCCGCCCATTCGTACCCGAATGCAGGCTCGCCTTTGCCCATCGAGATAAGCGGCAACGCAAAAGGTGACTGCAATGACCCGCTACGAAACCACCCCACCGTAGTCGTCGTCCTGGTGCCTCTCCGAGGAGGCTTACTGATGGTCCGCCGCGCACTCCCTGGCGAGGGGTAAGGGAAACTTCCGCTCCCCGGTGGCTACCAGATGCTCGGCCAGACTTGGCAGGAGGCCAGAGCGCAGGAGATGCTGGAGGAAACAGGTGTCGTGATTGCTCCCGAAATCCTGTGGGTCTTAACGGTGGAGACCACACCAGATCGGCGGCAGAACTTATTCTTCTGTCAAAGCCCTACGGTCGAGCCCGAGGGGGCTTTCCTTCACGACGCGGAGGTCTCGGAGGTGCTCGTCATCCATGAACCGGTCGAGACAGCGTTTCCGCTGCATACGCGGATGGTACGAGAGTTCTTCCAGCAAAAATTGTGAGGATCGCGGCTGCCGAGATGTCCAAGCATTGCATGGCATCGCTCACCTTTTTGGTCATCTGATTGCCCTCGGCTGAAGAATCCCCTCGGTTGCACTCCGGGTCTGCAAGCACCGATAACGTGCAGACAGCGAGTTGTGCCCGTAATCAACAGGCAAAAAAGATCATGGTTAACGACTGTCTAGCCGCCTCTTTCTCAGCCAAATCGCTGCGTTTCATTGGGAGAAGCCGTAGGTTGGGAGGTGGCGATGGGAACCGAGATCGGCATTGGCAAGCGGTATCCAAGTGTCCCCGACGCGGAACTGTTGCGCCGAATTGCGCAGGACATGCGCTCCCTCTATGCCGATGTCATCAAGCAGCCTCTGCCCCGCGACATTGCGGTCGCTCTGTCCCGCATCGACCGGGAGCAGAGCCGTGCTGTGTATCAGGCACAGCGGCTTGGGGCTTGAAGCTTGGGTTGACCGCCCAGTCAGATGGTCGCCAGAAAAGCGATTGCAAGGAAAACAGACCCTACAAGGACCGCAGCGCCGGTCCAAGCGATTCCCCGTGGGCGACTATGGAAGCCGACTGCCTGAGGAACTACCATCCTTTGCCTCCTACGAGTAAGGAATACGATGCCTCGCTGGCAATTTAATCCAAGAGTCGAAGGACGCATCAGGCGCAAAGGGGGTGCTCCGAAAGAGCAGGGCTGGACTGAAGCAATCTCGTCCTCTTGTCTACTCGCAGTGGCAAGAGCCTGATCAGGTCGGGTGGCCCTCGGTGTCGTCGATTTCTGGCGACTGCTCCACTGGTATCTGCTGATCCGGCACCTTGGCACTCTCGGTTGGATCGTGCTTTTGGTTCTGGTGGGCCGGGTTGCCGGTTCCGTGCTCCTGCACGCCACTGCGGCGGCGGCTGTTGACGCTCAGGTTCTCTAAGCCTGTATCCTCGTTCGTCTGCTTATTTCCTGCCATGGCCACCTCCTCGGGACATCACATCCTCTGGGAGAACGGTGGTCGCGGTGCTCGGTTGCCGAATCTTATCCCATCACCGCATGTCTGATCCGCGCAGCAGCTTCTATGGGTTCGATGCCATCGGTGTACCAGTCCAGGATCGCCAAATAGAGGCCATTGCGCAAAAGGTTGTGGTGCTCAGAGGGAAGGTGCTCCTCAACCGCCGTCAGGTATCGCGAGAAGGGCTTTAGCATCGGACCAGCCTCCGTTAGTGTTCATCGCTCCGAGACACTGCTCTTCCAGGTAGAGCACCAATGGAGCAGCATTTTGACTTTCATCCTCCGCACAAATTTTGACCGCGCTCTGGCATTACGGGAGAATGACAGGCCGATGTCGTACAGCCCAGCGCGGTTGCTGTCTCACCAACGCCTGGGCTTGCTGGAGGTGAGCGATGCGACCGCTGGAGCGCGTTCACATCTTCGGAGCAGCCGGTTGTGGCTCATCGACGCTGGGATGGGCGCTGGCGCAACGGATGGCATGTCAGTACCTCGACCTCGACGATTTCCACTGGCTTCCGACCACGCCAGCCTTCCAAGTGAAGCGGCCCACACCTGAGCGAGTGCGCCTGCTTTCAGACGCAACAGCATTCTCTCCCCAATGGGTGCTGTCCGGGTCCATTGCAGGCTGGGGCGATGCTCTGATCCCGAGCCTCGATCTTGTGGTCTTCCTGTATGTGCCGACCGAGATCAGGCTGGCTCGGCTTCAGCGACGCGAACGGGCACGGTTCGGCACGGCGCTCGATCCGGAAGGTCTGATGCACGGCCAGCATCAGGCGTTTCTCCGCTGGGCCGCAGGATATGATCCTGGTCTGAGCGGCGGGCGCACCCTGTGGGCTGATACCACATGGCTGGCCTATCTGCCCTGTCCTGTGCTGTGCCTGATCGGCGAGTGCGGGACGATGGAGCAAGTCAAGCGGGTTCTGTCCTTCTGGCATACGCAGGCTCATGAGCCGTTGAGCAGTCGCCACACGACCGCAGAGGTCTTTGGCATGGTTCAGGACAGCATCGCCTGCTTTCGGGAGAGGGCCTCTGGCTCTAATTGCGCCCCAACCGTCTTGGGGGATGTCATATTGGCTGAAGGCTCAGGCCTGCCTTTGAGGGAGAATCCCTCCAGAAAACCGCTCGATCTCGATGGTGCGGTCGGTCAGGGAGTAGGCCCTTGGAGGAGAGACTGAACTCCGACCCGCCGCTGCATCGAGGCGAACATTGAGTTGCTCGATCTCGGGCACTGCCATGGGCGTCCCGTGCGCGGCTATCATCTCGGCGAGGTCTTCGGGAAGTGCATCAACTTGCTCTTGGAGGAGGAGAAGGGCTGCACGGATAGTACTCAACTCTCGTTCGTCAATGACAAGGGTGAGCTTCTTCATCGGGTACGTCGGCCTCTCAGCTTGTCCTTTCAGGCTACTGGTGGATACGGCGGAAACAAGGCAACGGCGTGAGCGGCTCATCGGTATAGTGATCTAGGCCACGGCGACGCATTCGATCCCGATGTCGAATTCCATTGGCCAGGAGGCGACCGGCACGAAGGTGCGCGAGGGTGGGTTTTCCGGAAAGAAGCGGGCGTAGACCCGATTGATCGTATGGTAGAACCCCGCATTGCTCGCATAGACGCGAACCATCACCACCTTATCGAGCGAGGTGCCTGTACTCTCAAGACAGTGCTGAACCGCCTGAGGGAGGCTTCGGTCTGAACCTCTATATCGCCCCGGATGAACTTCCCTGTCTCCAGATCAAAGGGCGGTGTTCCCGAGACAAACACAAAGCCGTTGGCCTCTGTCACCAGGTGAGAGCGGAACCCCGACATTGCGGACGCCCTGTGAGAGGACCGGCACTCGATGATCTCTTTGAGCATAGCAAGCACCCTTTCCAGCCGCGTCACCCTGACTGACAAGTTGGCACCGCCCCAAGAACTCTTGCGGATAGGAGGTTCTCCCTTCTCTCGACGAGAATGGCTTCGGCATCGAGAATGGCAGCACCGGAATGGAGAACGGGCCATGTCTGCCGCCTACCTAATCGTCAGAATCAAGATCACCCGCGAAGAGGGCTGGCCCGAGTATCGGCAGAAGGTGGCCGAACTCTTCGCTCGGCATGGCGGTCGCTATCTCGTCCGGGGCGGCCTAGTGGAGGTTTTGGAAGGCTCCTACGACGGACGGCGACTGGTCGTATTCGAGTTTCCGTCAATGGAAGCGATCCACTCCGTCTGGCACTCACCGGAGTATGTGGAAGTGAAGAAACTGCGTGAGGGCGCAGGTGAACTGGATGTCTGGGCTGTACCGGGAGTATGACGTTCAGGTTGCTCTTCCGACGCCAAGTCTGCCTCAGCCATCATTCTTTCCGTCCAAACAGCCTGGCAATCAGGCCACCGCGTGCGGGAGCAGGCTGATGCTTCACTTCATCTTGAGTTAGTTCGGCGGTCTTGGCTTCGAGTATTTGTTCGACCTCGGTCTCTGTGTGGGTCTTTGTGCTAACCAGAGGTGGCTCGTTTGCCTCTTGCTTGGTTTCTTCCCCTGGGTCCATCAACGTTAGATTGACCACAGGCTCTTGCTCCATGTCGGCTGCTGCGGACAGGACCTCGATCCGACCAGGGAAGTCATTGCGGCCCTCATACCGGACGTAATCGTGGAAATTGCGCCTGATCCGGTGCGGTTGATCGAGAAGGACCTCATTCCGGACTTGGACTACAAAGAAGCGCCCTTCCGGCGTTGTCACATCCACTCGACTGACCACTCCTTCGGAAAAGCTCTTCCAGGGACTAGGAGGATGGAGATGGACGCGGACCTCATCCCCAACTGCAATCGTCATCGGCAACGTCTCAGACATTCAGGGGCTCCTTTCTCGGTAGACGCTGAGACGCCCACATGGCAGCCTGGGTGCGATTAGACACCCCGATCTTGCGCATGATGGCTTTCACATGCACCTTGACGGTCGCTTCGGTGATGTCCAGTTTGCGGGCGATGGCCTTATTGGGTGTTCCGTCCCTCAGAAAATCCAGAACTTGCATCTCTTTCGCTGAGAGCCTGCCAGGATTCAGATTAGGCAGCTTCGGTTCTCCTGCGTTGAGCGACTGGTTACGAGCATGGGATATCGTTCCCATGAACGAGTTCAGGACCTCAAAGGGCAAAACACTCTCGCCCAGCATGACCAGTTCAAGGGATTTGATCAGAACACCAGGGCCACTTGCGGCCCAACAGAAGCCGTTGACACCAGCCTCATGTCCCAGCCTCAGGAAGTCGAGATCATATTGATCAGCCAGAACAACGATCCGCGCCTCCGGAGCCTGATCCCGTACCTGTCTGACTATCTCAATGATCCGACCAGCATTCTGGCTGGCCTCGATCAGAACCAGGGCAACGTCCGGAACGAACCCTTGGAATCGCCTTGACCCAGCGACGGAAGCTGCCTCGGCAATGACGAAGGGGCTTCCCGACAGGACGCGTTGAAGCCGCGAGCGCAGCAGGGAATTATCACAGATCAGAGCCGTTGGGATCGTTGGGGTAAGACGGCAGAACAGGAGGTCAGCTTCCGACGCGCAATCATGCACAAGCGTCAGTGTTCGCGCAGTCATTTGTGCTCCCTGTTTAGTTTCCTCAGTCAAGAGACAGTAGACAGGGGCACGAACCCTGTCTGTCGGGTATCCGACGAAAGCCATCTGCCAAGAATCCTTAACCTGTTTCAGAACCATCTCTTGCTGACTGAGCTTAACAATATAGGCTGTTACTGACGCCCGTCCTCACCTGTGCTGGGAAGATTGCAGGTCGCGGGAAAAAAGAAGCGCCCAGTGAGGCGCTTGGAGGTCCCGGCCCGTAGGGGCAAATGAGCCGGTGAAGCAAAAAATTGATCAGCCTGCCGCCAGAGGTGTTCGTGCCCGCCCTGTCCGCGCGGGCGGCTCAGCAACCCCAACCAGCACCGCCGCCCGCACTGGCGGAAAGGCCATCACTCCATTAACATTCCAACCGGACCACTCCATGGGGGCAGATCATGTATGTCTGGGCATAACCCAGTCCCCTTGGTTTCGGAATGATGGGTTAAGCTTCTTACCCTGCCTCGCCGTCCTTTCGGATAGGCATAGGATCATTAGGATACTGGTCCTGTCATTACATAAAGCCAAGGTTACTGTAGCTCCTCACGGACTTTGTGGGCGAGGGTGGCGTGCAGCGAGATGAACTGTTCCCTGTTGAGCTTTTAGGTAGGATTGCGCAGGAAGGCCTCTTGAGAGAATTTGGTGGCCGCCGCCCGTCCATATCGGAAGTGGCAAGTATCCCTGAAGCCTATCTGCTGAAACTCTCAGGATTCGGGCCTTCAACTATTCGGAAAGTGCGTTCCATCATCCACGGTGGCACTGCATCCTCGTCCCCGACAGCAGGTTTGAGTGATGAGACGCTCCTGTCAGAGTATGATCGCCTGACGGCCAAACTCAAGGAATTGCAGGACCAGTTCAAGCGGCAAAGCCAAGAGCTTCAGCAATTGCTCCGAGACATCCGTTTTGAGCTTCGCATGAGGGGTTTTTCTCCAAAATGAGGAGCGGCAAAAGAAAGCCCCAAGACAAGCTTAGGGCTCAAGGGATTTCCAGAGAACTCCATCACGAGTGGGAGGAAACGTGAAGGCACGGACAAACAATCCTGCATGGGCAAATTACATTGCGCTTCAGACGACCTTGGTCAGCACTCCACCCGCGAGAGACAGGAGCAGAACACCGGAGCCCCTATTTACAATTTGAATGATACTTGGCCGGAGTCGGCTCCTAAATATCGCGACACAGCCGCTGAGCGCTGCCCACCATATTGCTGAGCCTAGGAACGTGCCTGTAGCCAGAGCGATCTTCGTCTCGAAGCCGCCTGTGCCAAAAGGAGTGATCGTTGGAGCCGCTGTGATGAAGAGAATGCCGGTGACCGGGTTCGAGGCCGCAATCACAACTCCAGACGTATATGTGGTCAGACAGACTAGGAGGGTTGGTGCTGCTTTGAGGCCGGACGGAATGTTTCCCTGACGACGTATCGCGCGAATTCCCATCCAGATTAGCAGCGTTGCCGTGCTGAGAGAGGCAAGATGGCCGATACTAGAATCTGGCCTGATGATCAGAGGACTTGCGGTACCGGCTGTCGCAATGAGAATCCATCCGACCTGAACAGTCGATGCTCCGAGGCCTGTGGCCAGACCGAGAACAGCACCGCCTCCTAAGCTGCGGTTGATACAGAGAATTCCAACGGGCCCAATGGGTGCTGCGACACAAAACCCAAGGACCATTGCCTTGAGAAAAACAGGTTCGTGGAGCCAGGACACGTCACACCTCCGCCGAGCTGTCGTTTGTTGAATTTCCTAGGCTGACCACAAAGGCTTGTTCGCTGCTTCCAGCACCACGTCCCTGCTAAGCCCGACATCGGTGAGTTGCTCATCATCAAGTGCAAGAAGTTCCTGTCGGATACGCCTTCTCGTTAGCCACTGGCCGACCACAGCAACTGGTCTCACAGAAACCTGTAGATTCGACATGTGAAGAGCAAAAGTAGTCATATAAACCTCCTACATTTGTTGGAACGCCCAATTGAAAAACTAGCCATTAAGGTGTATGATGCGCCGTTGCCATAGTAAACGTAAGTACTTACCCAATGGTCATTGTTGAGTTTATCAATTTTTATCAGGTCGTGTTTCTTTATTTTGGTAAATAATCGCATTAATGAGGTAAAACACGCAAGTAAGCAAATTTGACTATCATAAGTAATTAATTTGTATAACATAAAATCGTATTACACCAACGCGTAGTCTGGTGTATTGTTGCGTATACATGACATATGCAGTTTAAATTAAGAAAATTGCCGCCTATAAGGAAGTTATCCTCCAGGTTCTCCCTTAATATACAGGAATAGACTTTAAATCGAGAATACTTTTATCGTGTATTCCTGACCTGCTTTGATGGACTTTGGTGCGTAATTCAGATGTAGGCCGCGATGCCCCCTGACGTCGGGGCTCAGGTGATGCGCTGGGACACCGGCATGCTCAGGTGTGTCATGACGTTGAGGACCTTGCAGCCGACGGCCACCTCCGTCTTTTGCGTGGGCAAAGTTCGGGCATGGAGGCGGCGCCGATCAGGGTCTTGTAGCGCATCATCGCCACCTCGCCCAATGATCGACGGCCATAGTTGACTGCCTTCTGCCAGCAGAGCCGACCGCGCAACTGGATCATCTGGAGGTGTTGGTCCCGTTGGGTGAGTGCCGTCTCGGCGTTGTTGCTCGGCACCGCTGTTGAGCGCGGCGGGATGATTACTGCAGCAGGATCCCGCTCGGCGATGATGCGGTAGACGGGCTCGCCATCGGCCGTGACCGAAGCGACCGGGCCTGAGATCTGATCCAGCAAAGGGCCGACCTGTGAGGCATCGCCGTCGTCGGTGGTGGTCAGTTCCGACGCGACGATTTCTCCGGTAGCCGGATCAACGGCCAGGTGGAGCTTGCGCCACGTCCGGCGCCCTTGGCCGCCATGTTTCTCGCGCTGCCAGTCGCTGGCACCAAACACCTTCAGCCCAGTGGAATCGATCACCACGTGCACCGGCCCATTCGCTGTGGGGAACACCTTTGCAACAGTCAGATCAGCACTGCGGCGCGAGAAGGTGGTGTGATCGGGCACCGGGAGATCCAAGCCGAGCAGACGCAAGATCGAGGCCAGCATTCCTTCGGTCTGACGCCAGGGCCGAGCAAAAGCCAGCCGCAGCATCAAGCCCGTTTCGACGGCGATCACGGAGTACTGCTGCGGTCGGCCACGTCTACCGCGGCGGGACGATATCCACGTAGCCATCGCTGCCGGGTATATTCGGGTGAAGGGTGAGTGGGTGTATCTGTACCGCGCTGTCGATGCGAGCGGGCAGACCATCGACTTTCTGCTCTCACCCAAACGGGATGCCGCGGCCGCACGGCGGTTTTTCCGGAAGGCTTTGGGGCAGTCGCACACGGTCAATCCGCGGACGATCACGGTCGACAAGAACGCCGCTTATCCCATCGCGGCGAAAGCCATGAAGCGGGATGCGGAACTCTGGCGTTTCGCCAAACTCCGGCAGGTGAAATTTCTGAATAATATCGTCGAGCAGGACCACCGACGCATCAAGCGGCTGGTTCGCCCCGGGCTGGGTTTCAAGAGCTTCCTGACAGCCGCGCAGACGATTGCGGGCTACGAGGCCATGGCGATGATCCGCAAGGGACCGGTTGTCAGTGCACCAGCAAATGACATGGGCGCGCAGCGCGATTTCATTGCTACCCTGTTCGGCGCAGCCGCGTAACCTACGTTCTTGTCCGGCGTTCGCTTGACCTATGTCAGGAGTTGCAGCGGAACCCAGGATGCCGGGCAAGGCCTGCCGCACGGTGAGGCCGCGCTTGAGCAGGAAGCCGCGGATCCGGTTGGTCACACCGTGCGCCGGCTGACCAGACGCGAGCGCACCCGGCGCAAGGCGAGCAGATCCATCTGGTCGGGCGTTTCGGTCGCCACGAACGACATGGTGGGCCGTTGCACCGCCTCGGCAATGGCTTCGGCATCGCGATAGTCGTTCTTGTGCCCTTGAGGAAAGGTTTGACGTACTGAGCGGGGATCAGGCGCACGTCATGGCCGAGCGCCTGGTGCGGGCGGCCAATGTGGTGGGCGCCAGCACAGGCTTCCATGCCGATCAGGCAAGGTGGGATGTTGGCCGGGCGCTGAGCGAGCTGCGTGCGGGAGAGCTTGATCCGCAGCACGATCGCACCGCGCTCATCCTAGCGCATCGTGCGGAAAAGTGGATCCGGTTTTCCGCGCCGAATGATGCGCTCTTCAAAAAGGTGAGCATCGGATCGATCCCAAAAGTGGCATCCACTTTTGGGCCCGATGCTCTAAGGTCTGTGGGGATTCACGAGAGCTTGGGCTTATGATTCAAGCTCTTGATGGATCGCTATGTATTGACGGATGCCCAGTGGGCGAAGATGGAGCCGCATTGTCTGGGTAAGCCAACCGAC
>NZ_JBVVAK010000225.1:0-10243 GCF_055792825.1 Microvirga sp. GN3 | reverse complement strand
GGTTGCCGAGGCAGCGTCACCCTTCGTGAGCCAGGGCAAGGGCAGTGCTCCAGCAAAACCGTCCGGTGGTAAGCGATAGCATCATTACACATGACCGGGAGGAATCCAGGTCGACCCACCTGGCACGGCGGGATCACGCGCGTGGAAATGGGTGATGCGGTGCCTAACTCTCGCTATGAGATCAAGAGCACGGGTGCACTTGACAATTGCATCACCTGTGAGAGGCAATTGGCTATTTCATACACGATTTTCAGATGATTGATGGACAACCGGAGAGCACCATGCCTGACACAAAGAAACTAGCGCGCTTCCTGGTCTCATCATCACCCGATGGCGACCCCCAGCTCATCATCGAGTTGGATGACGGCTCCAGGCTCGCCGTAACAGCAAGCTTCGAACAGATTGAAGATATGGCAGATGCTTTGGATGAGATCCTAGACGCCGCTGGGCCCGGAGAGGAAGACGCTACAGAGCGATTGCCGGCCTTTGTGCGAAGGAACAGTCCCGCTCGTTGATGCCAGCAGGCTCGCGCTCTGTAGCAAGAGTACGGTATCGAGGATGGAGGACGAAACGTGGAAAACCGGAGAAGGAACAGATGCGTCAGGGTTTTTTAAAGAGTGCGAGGGACCCATTCGCGGTCTGCGGACGCGACCCGGTACACGTTCGAAATCACGAACTGTCTCGGGCAGGTGATCCAGACGCTCCCGTTCTCGGAGATTCTCGACAGTACCAGAAGGCACACGGCGCTGCGCAAGCTGCCGCATCCGGCCCGAACCGCTCAGGAGCTTGCCAATCGGACCCGGCGCTTGGCTGCGGCCCTGGATGAGCAGGTCAAACTTGCCTGTGAGAGCATCCGCCGTTCACAGGCGTTGTCTGAGCGATCGATGGCAACGGCTGACTGTCAGAATGTACGATCACGATGGACTGGGGTACAGCGGACGAGAGACGTTCGGCAGCAATCGAGACGGCGTGCAGCTGCGGTTATGCCGCTGCTTCGTCCTCGGTTGATTTGCTGGAACGGGGAGCGGCAGCTAGGCCCTGCTCAATGAGCTTCCGGGCCTCGGTCTCGGTTAACTGCCTCACCGCTGCAATCTCTTTTATCATGAAATCCAGGGCCCCCTCGAAGATCTGCCGTTCGCTGTAGGAGGCCTCTTCCTGTTGCGGGCCGCGGTTCAGATCGCGCAGAGCCTCGGCGACGGCAGTCAGCTGCCCAGTGCTGATGCGCTCCTGAAAATCCGCTGCACGGCGGTTCCACATGCCACGCTTCGATCGAGCCTTTCCGCTCAGGATCTCGTGTGCCTGATTGACGACGGCCGGCTCGGACAGCTTTCTCAAGCCGCTGCTTTTCGCCTTTGCGACGGGAATGCGAACCGTGACTTTTCCTGCGTCAAGCGAGAGCACGAGGATTTCAAGTTTGAACCCGGCAACTTCTTGCTCCTCGATTCCCGTGATCACACCGAGGCCATGGCCGGGATACACGACCGTTTCACCAGCCTGGAAGCTGAGAGCATTGTTCGTCGTCGTCATTTAGAAACGATCTCATTGAGCCACGGACCATGCTTCATCTGAGACGATCTGTGTCGCAGACGTCGCATTCGCTACGCTCGCTTGCGGAGCAGAGGTGGTCAGAGCTCGATATCTTCCGTGCGGTTCCCGCATATCGAATGCCCACCTTCGCGCTGCTAGAGGGCTCATTCAACGATGCTTAACGCTCGCTACGTGGGTTCACTGTGGCGTGGTCTCATCACCAGCTGCCGGTTTGGGGTGTTCAAGGAAGAAGCGCATCATCTCCCGGCTGGCATCGGGTCCTCGGGGCTCAGTATAGGACCCGCTCGGGCTTCCCCCGGACCAGGCATGGCCCGCCCCGTGAAGCACCCAATGCTCGAGCATCGGGTGGCCGCTGTCATCGCACGCCACTGTGTGGGTATAGCCGATCCCACCAGGAGCCTGACCGCGGCTGACCGTCGTCCGAAGATCGGATCCCGCCCGCGACTGGGCGAAGACCTGGTCCCCATTGACGGGATTGACGGTCGTGTCGCGATCGCCATGGAACACGATGGTCGGCACCGCTTGCTTGGCCCCACTGTGATGAGGCGCCCCACCCTGTCGCATGGCGGCGAAGGCCGAGGCCATGTCACGCGCCGCCCCGCATGCCAAGCCCGAATGGACGCCCACGGCGGCATACAGGTCCGGGTAAGCCGAGCCCATGATCGCCGCTGCGGCCCCACCGGCGGACAGCCCGGCGACATACACGCGTCCGGGTTCAACAGAGAGGTCACGCATGATCTGACGGGTGATGCCGGCGATCAGCGAGGGCTCGCCCCGATCCCGCTGTTGATCGGCTGCGTTGAACCAGTTCCAGCACTTGGACGCGTTGGCGGACTGGGCCTGCGCCGGGTAAGCGACGAGAAACGTCTGCTCTTCAGCCAGCTCGTTCATCCGTGTGCCAACGGCAAAGCCATCCGGCGACTGCGTGCAGCCATGCAGCATCACCACGAGCGGCACAGGCTGCCCCCTATAGCCGCTCGGAACGTAAAGCTTGTAGGCACGGCTTCCGGCCTCATTGGCAAAGGACTTCTCTTCAAACCGGGCTCCCGCGGGCAATGGGGCGGGCGCACGAGCCGGAGCTGGCCCGCCGAGCCCGTCGACGCTAAACGCGGAGCCGGACTGTCCCATACGGTCGAGGAAGCCACGCAGCGCCTCAGGCATCTGGGGCTGGCCCAGGTCTCCGTGAAGACCGTCAAACGCGTGAGGATCCAGATGTCGGGAGTCGAATATGGGCGAAGTCCACGCCCCTCCCTTGGAGGATGGTGGCACCATGTCAATGATCCGGACGGCGCGTCGTAATGGATGCTGGCCGGCATCTCCGCTGGTTTCACCTGAGGTCGCGGACGGAGGGGCATCTGAGAGCCCTCTCTGAAGGATGGCCATGGCTTCTACGAGCCGGCCCGCACGGGTCAGGCGAGTTGCCTCAAGCATATCGATGCTTGGTTTTGTGTTCATAGGTTCGGTCCTGTTGTGGGGCGAAGTGGGACAAAGCGGAACCTGCCCCTTGCCGCGTCGGGAAAGAGTTTGACAGGCCAAAAAACGATGAGACGGATGCTACTCGGTGGTCAGCGCATGCGGTCCTTTAGCGCTTCTTTGACAGCCGGACTGGCGTGCAGGGCGCCAAGCACATGGAGAGAGGCGATCGTCTGCCGCGCCAGTTCGGGCGTGCCATCGTTGGCGATACTGGCGAGACCGAGCACTTGAATGTGCAGCACTTCGCCGGCCGCCTGCACGCCCTCCAGGTCTTGGCGGCTGTAGTGGCGCAGGCCCAGGTCGAGTTGGTGTCGGGCGACGGATTTCCTGACGGCATCGTCGTGCCGATCAAGCTGGTTGCGGATGGCTGTGCGGATGAAGTCGGTCCGGTTGGAGTAGAAACCCTCCTGGACGAGCAGATCGACATGGCCCAGGTCGACATAGCCCAGGTTGATGGTGATCTTTTCACTGTCCGCAGTTTTCGGCCGAAACTCATGTACGTTGCTTGCCATGGTTACCATCCGCTTACCATCCATATGGATGTCACGTGGATGGTAGGGGCTGCGAGTTCAAGCTCGGATCATCTGCCATTTTGCACCGCACAAATTTGTCGTGGCCGTCCTGGCTCGAAAGCGGCTCCAACTGCGTTAACTCACGTCAACCGGCAGCAACGCTGACGAAAGGAAGAGCTATATGGACCAGAGGCTCTGTCCTCAGTGTTCCTGCGACGCGGCACCCGTCCTGAGCTTCGCCACGCAAGATGGTTGCTTTGCTGCCGCGGTTCAGTGCCACGTCTGCGGCTTTGAGAAGACCACGGATCGTGGTTTTCAGGACGAGCGGACGGCCCGCGAGGCCGCAACTCATGATTGGTTGGAGGGAACGGAGCCCCTCCCCTTGCCCCCTCGCACCTGATTTCTGCTTATTTCCGGACAAGTGCCAAGGGGGCAATATTGACCTGAGCTGGCCAGGCCGTGCCCTCGTCCGGGGCGGCAAAGGACCGAGCCGTCGGTCGCAGCACCTTTACCGTCAATGCATGGGAAACCCCGATGAAGCTCTTCAAGTGCCAGGCCTGCGGCCAACTCCTCTATTTCGAGAACCACGCTTGCGAGCGCTGCGGCCATCGCCTGGGCTACCTGCCCGATGCCGGCACCCTCTCGGCGCTGGAACCCGACGGCGACACGACCTGGCGGGCGCTGACCCAGCCGGAGGGCACCTATCGCTTCTGCGCCAATGCGGAGTTCGAGGCCTGCAACTGGCTCGTCCCGGCCATCTCGGACGAGGTCTACTGCACCGCCTGCCGCCACAACGGCGTCATCCCGGACCCGTCGGTCCCAGCCAACCTCGCCGCTTGGCGTGTGATGGAGCAAGCGAAGCATCGGCTGTTCTACACCCTGCTTCAGCTTCGGTTGCCGCTGAAAACACGGGCCGAGGATCCGGAGCATGGGCTGGTCTTCGAGTTCCTGGCCGAGCCGGCCGCAAACGATGGCCCTCAGGTGATGACCGGGCATGACGAGGGTCTCATCACCATCGCGCTCATCGAGGCCAATGATCTCGAGCGCGAGAGGCGCCGCACCGCCATGGGCGAGCCGTACCGGACCCTGCTCGGCCACTTCCGGCATGAGGTTGGCCACCACTACTGGGACCTGCTCGTGCGCAATGGCGGCCGGTTCGAGGCCTGCCGGGCCGTCTTCGGGGACGAGCGCGAGGATTATGGCGAGGCCTTGCAGCGCCACTATCGCACGGGAGCACCGACCGATTGGCAGGAGCGCTTCGTCTCGGCCTATGCGACGGTGCATCCCTGGGAGGATTTCGCCGAGACCTGGGCGCATTACCTGCACATCGTCGACACGATCGAGATGGCGGGAGCCTTCGGCATCCGGGTCGGCCCACCGCTTGACGACAGCGGCATGCTGGCCGCCGACTTTGGCATCGATCTGTATCGCGGCGCCGACATACGACGGATCGTCGATGGCTGGCTCCCGCTCACGTTTGCGCTCAACAGCCTCACCCGCTGCATGGGCCAGCCCGACCTCTATCCGTTCATCATCAGTCCGCCGGTCGTCGAGAAGCTGGGCTTCATCCATGGCCTCGTGCGGGATGCGCGGCGGTAAGGATCGGAACCAACAGGCTCCATGATCCTGGCCGGCGGCTCCGGATGTTCAGGACGCGCAGTCGCAGACGACAATGAACGGATCAGGGATCCTTCCGCCCCAACTCCCGCTCGGCGCGCCGCAACGCGAGCAACAGGTCGATCTGGTCGTTGGGGATCGGCTCTCCCTCGATGTCTGCGAAGACCACCTGGAGCTGAGCCCCAATATGCTTTCGTGCATCAGGGGCAAGCGGCGGCGCTGCGAGCTTCCGGTCCGGACGTCCTTCGTTACCCATGAGCCTACCTGTCTGTACTCTGGTACCAACGGCCGGATGATCATTCCTGCCGTTGCGGGGAATCCTCGCCGCACATGGTTAACAGACCGTAAGCGAACTCCTGTTGGCCATCGGGAGCCCGCAAGCTGGTTGCATCTTCAAACGTCACCGCGCGGCCTCGCGGATGGCTCCAGGTGGCCTGTGTCATGGACGGCATTGACGTCGATACCGGTGGTGCCCGCTCCCGTGTCCTTCTTCCGCGGTTGAAACCAGCCCGGCCTGATACATCTGATGGGCGATGACACAGTGCATCCCGAACGAACGCCTCCACCCCGCCGAGTTCCCTTAACTCACCGACGCCATCCAGATCCATCTCGGGCGCGAGCTGCGCACCCTCTACGGCAATCCCGACGCGGAGAGGATGCCCCGGAGCTTGGCCCGGCTGCTCGATCGGGTGGCGCAGGTCATCCGGGCCCATACGGAATCGATGGACCAGGCCTTTCTCGACGAACTTATCGGCAGCCTGAAGTCGCTGCGGCCCTACGCGATCTCGCTCACCCGGGACGTTCATCGAGCGGAGGATCTCGTGCAGGAGACGGTGCTGAAGGCGATCAGCAAGCAGGGAAAGTTCGAGGCCGGCACGAACCTCCAGGCCTGGCTCATGACCATCCTGCGCAACCTGTTCCTCTCGGCCCACCGCAGGACGCAGCGCGAGGTCGAGGATACGGACGGAACCCACGCGACAACGATGATCACGATGCCGGACCAGGAGTACAGGCTCGCGGTCCAGGATCTGCATGCCGCCCTCGCCAGGCTGCCCCGCGAGCAGCGCGAGGCGCTCCTGCTCGTGAGTGCGGAGGGCCTGTCGTACGAAGAAGCCGTCGAGGCACTTGGGACCAAGGTTGGGACGATCAAGAGCCGGGTCAATCGGGCCAGGACCCGCTTGGCCGAGTTGATGGGGATCGTCCGCGAGGATGGCATCGCGGGGTCGCACGGCGCGCCGGCTTAAGGATTTCCGTATAGCCGGATGCAGAAAGGCACCCGGAGGATCCTCTCGACTCCAGGCGCTGACCCTCACTTCGACGCTGGGGAAATTTTGCGGAAGGCTGCTGTCAGCTGACATCTTGGAATGAGAAAATCGGATTTATGGCAGGTTTGGACATCAATAGTGAGACAAACGGGCAATCCATTTTCGCACTCTACGTGCCAGTTCCAAGCGGTGCGCTCTCTGGTATCGCGAGCTGCCCCCTTTTAGATCGGCAGCCAACGTTGGGCGGCGATTGTCTCAAAAGAAATGTCCAAAGCACCTCATATTCTCAATTTAAATGCACATTCTCAAATTAGATGCTCAAAGCTAAGTGCTTGGAAACGCTCACGCCGACGTCTCACACCAAAATGTCAACGGGCATCTGGGCCCGTTAGTGAAGAAAAGCGGCTCCCCTCCACAAGCCTTAGAGCCAAACCCTCGCCTTGAGGCAGCTCTGGACCGACTATTACAGGGCATCCGGCAAAGCCGAGGCGGTTAACGGGACAGGCAGAGCCAGATGATGACAATACCTATTACGATTGCTTACCCATGCCCAAAGTGCAGGGCAGGACAAGCAATCCTGCCGCCCAAGAGCAAAGCCACAGGCATCGTGCGGTGCGCCCAGTGTGGTCGAAAGCACGGACGCCTTGAAGATGTGCAAAAGGCGCTCGCCAGCAAGGCTCGTGAGGAGAGCTCTCAGAAGATGCAGCAGATCTATCGAAACCGCACGATGCCTCGCCATCATTCAGAAGTTCACTGAGGATCTATCAGTCCCGAAGCCCGGGGAGCGGGTCAATTGACCGCAGACAGCCCACTGCCTAAGATCCAAACATGGTCAAGACACGGCATTCCACCCCTGGCGGCACGGACACCTGCCCGCACTGCGGGGCGGTATACGAGGTGACGCTCCGGCGTTCCCCCGCACGAGACGAGGACTACGCCCGTTGTGAGTGCTGCAACAACGTGATGGCAGAATGGAATGTTACCGAGGTCCGTCCTTCACACTGATCAAGGTGCCCAAGACGCAGGGTGACAGTTAAGCCCCAACCCCATTCTGCGGACATCGTCAGACACAAGAGTTCTCCATGACTGATCAGCTTCCCGACGTCCTCCAAGCAGAAATCGACATGGCGCAGAGAGCCCTTCATTCCTCTTGGAACGCCGTCAGCCGTGCCATGCATGCCCGCAATATCAGGGCACACATCACCAACTTGCTCTCATGGGTGACCGTCACCCCAAGCATCCAGGCCGCGGCGGAGCAGGCAGGTGAAGAAGCCGTGCGGTACTTCCAGTGCCTGGGGAAACAGCCATCTGTTCCAAGCGCCACGCAGAAGGAAGAGGCCGCCAAGGCCCTTGCAGTCGCGGAAGCGGCTTTCAATCGGCTGAAGGAAGGCCTCAAAGGCGCCCAGCCGAGCGAGAAGGCTCGCTTTCTTGGCACCGCCTGGGCATAAGTGTCAGCCCGCGCCATGCCTCCTCGCCATTCCCTTTGGATCATGACATCAAGCACCATCGCAGCCTTATCCCGATTGAAACGGCCGCATCCCATCTCGTCCAAGGTATGTTCCTTGAAATCGCTCGCGGTGTCCGGCGCCACAGCCCACAGCTTCAGCAATCTCCGCAGGACCGCGGCAGCGATGTCCTCTCGATCCGGGGTGCCCTCGTCCTTCAGCCGCTCCCGATAGGTGGCCTGATCTTCCCTCTGCTTGCGCATTCGGGTGGAATAGCGCTCCAGGTGCTCGACATCATAGAACACTTCCATCGCACGGGCCTCCTCAGCTCGTGAGGATGATTGTCTCCAGGGCCATGCACGAAACCCGGCTAGATGTTCAGTCCCACGAAGTGGTGATACGATCATCTCTTCTTGGAGGGACAGCTTATGGGACAGCTTCTCCACGGCAGCGCCACCACGACAGAGGCAGTTCGTCGCGCAATCCAAGCTGGTCAAGAAAGCGTAAGAGCTCTGGCCCGGCGCTACGGCATCAGCCCCGCCACCGTGCAGAAATGGCGCAAGCGCGCGAGCCTCAGAGATGCGCCCATGGGTCCGAAGCAGGTTCGCTCAACGGTGCTGACGCTGGAGGAGGAAGCCGTCGTGGTGGCCTTCCGCCGGCATACCCTGCTGCCACTGGACGATTGCCTTTATGCCCTCCAGCCCACCATTCCCCACCTGACCCGCTCATCGCTTCATCGCTGTCTGCAGCGCCATGGTATCAGCCGCTTGCCTGAGGTGACGGGTGACAAGCCGGCCAAGAAGAAGTTCAAGGCCTACCCCATCGGCTACTTTCGCTAACGCGGCCCTTCGGGTCACATCGACATCGCCGAGGTGCACACGGAGGAAGGGCGGCTCCACCTGTTCGTGGCTATTGATCGCACCAGCAAGTTCGCTTTCGCGCAACTGCATGAGAAAGCCACAAGACAGGTCGCTGCTGACTTTCTGCGCGCGCTGATCGCGGCGGCGCCGTACAAGGTGCACACCGTGCTCACCGACAATGGCACCCACTTCACCACGCCTGGCAACACCAGTTCGGCGGCCCCTCTGATCAAAGAAGCCATGGCACGAGGCGAGATCTTCCGCGCTCATGCCTTTGAGTACGCCTGTGCCCAGAACGACATCGATCACCGCCTGACCAAGCCGCGCCATCCCTGGACCAATGGTCAGGTCGAGAGGATGAACCGCACGATCAAGGAAGCGACTGTCAGGCGCCACTACTACGACAGCCACGACCAGCTCCGGCATCATCTGCAGCTGTTCCTGGATGCCTACAACCCTGCCAGGCGGCTCAAGACCTTACGGGGCCTCACCCCCTACGAGGACATCTGCAAAACCTGGACCGAGCAGCCGCATCGGTTCATCACTGACCCGACACACCACACTTTGGGACCGAACATCTAGCGGCTAAATGACGAAATCCCGGTGTGCTCACCCGATTTCCCGCTTGGTAACTTATAGGGGATCACCCGATACACTCACCCAGAGAGCAAATCCGGTGATGAAACCCGGTGAGGCACCACCGCGACATCACACCCTGCCGCCCGCTGACGCGGGCGAAGATGCGGTTGCGCTAACCCACCTTCGGGACATCATCTCCTGGCGGCTCAGACGGCTCAGGCGGCAGCAAATCAGGCTCCTCGTCTGGCTCAGGCTCTGTCTCGGGGACTGGCGTCGGCAAGTCAGGCTGTGGCGGAACAGGAATGTCCGGCTGCGGCATGCTAGGGAATGGAATATCAGACATGGAAACATCCTCGGAGCCTTTCAGGAAGGCGCAGCCACTCGCTAGGTTCCCCATTCTATCTTTTTTGCGGACAAGATTCAGATTGGAAGGAGAGACACCCATGCACCTCTTCGGAGCCCTCGAGCTGGAAATCAGGCCTGGAACCCCGGACAATCCGGCCGGCATCAAGATTGCCCTCCTGCGATACATCCGGGGCGAGGACGGGCGCCTGTTCATCACACCCGAGTGCTCCTCCTTCGAAGAAATCGAAGGGCAGATCAATTCCTTGCAAGACGAGCTGGACGAGATCCGCGAGAGAGCCCGTCGAGCGTTCCAGGTCGCTTGAAAGACCGACCGCGTTCGGAGGCCACTGGCGGCCATTCCTGCTCTTGGGCTATCCCTCTCCGGGACGCCCAATCCCTGCCAGCAGCCACGGCACGAGTCCTAGAGCGAGGAAGGCCGCCCAAAGGCCGTTCTACCTGTCGTCTGCTTCGCGCAGGCATCGTCATATCTGGACGCTCCCTGCCGGCAAGGGTTTTGTTGAACGTGAGTGCAAGTGGTCGGGTGCAGTCATATCTACGGCCTGTGAGTGCGGCTCATGTGACCGCTGGCCCTGATGAAA
>NZ_JBVVAK010000224.1:0-10295 GCF_055792825.1 Microvirga sp. GN3 | reverse complement strand
GTCGCCCGACGCGCCCCATGCCGAACAGCATGATGCCGAGGAAGCCGGCCTCCAGGAAGAAGGCGGTCAGGACCTCGTAGGCCATCAGGGGGCCGACGATCGGCCCGGCCTTGTCGGAGAACACGGCCCAGTTGGTGCCGAACTGGTAGGACATGACAATGCCCGACACGACACCCATGGCAAACGCCAGAGCAAAGATCTTGAGCCAGTACTTGAACAGGTTGAGGTAGACCTCTCGCCCGGTCCACAGCCACAGCCCCTCCAGCACCGCAAGGTAGCTCGCCAGCCCGATGGAGAAGGACGGGAAGATGAAGTGAAAGGAGACCGTGAACGCGAACTGGAAGCGCGCCAGGAGTAGCGCGTCGAACTGGTCGAACATTTTTACTTTTCCTTGGGGTCTTCGCGGCGACTTTTCTTCGAGCCCGGTACGACGAAGAGGCGATCCTTCATCTCCAGGATCTTCTGCACCTTCGAGCCCAGCGTCAGGAGCTGGACGAGACGCTCCGTGTCGAGCCGCTGCACATCGGCGTACCATCCTGTCAGAAGCTCGAAGAGATCGTGCATCTCCCGCATGCGCTCCTGCGCATGGCGTTCCTCGGCACTCGCGGGCTCCTGCATGAGCACCTCACGCAGGAGCGTCATGGTCGGGTCGATCTCCCGCTTCTTGCGTTCCTCGACGAGCGTGCGGACGATCTGCCAGATGTCGTCCGGGGTAGAAAAGTAATCGCGCCGGTCGCCGGGCTTGTGCTGGAGCCGCACGAGGTTCCAGGCCTGGAGTTCTTTAAGACCCATGCTCACGTTGGAGCGGGAGACACCAAGCCGCTCGACGATGTCCTCGGCGTTCAGAGGCTCCTTGGAAATGAACAGCAGGGCATAGATCTGGCCGACGGTGCGGTTGATCCCCCAGCGAGAGCCCATCTCGCCGAAGTGGAGCACAAAGGTTTGGACGAGAGGCGGGAGGTTCATGGAGATTCCGGAATTTCAGAATTTTCCGAAAAATCGGAATTGCATTGATCTAAGTCAAGTCAGTTCACGTGCTCCCAACCGCGCGTGACGCGAAGGCGTGTCTCCGGCTTGGCAGCAGCCGAAATCACCTGATGGCAGCTTGCACGGTTGGTCACAGCACCCTAGTTTCAACCATAATGGGTGACTTGGCGTTGCCCGCTCACGAGCATCCGGTATGCCGCTATTGTCTCCTGAACAGTGCCGTGCCGCCCGTGGCCTCTTGGACTGGACCCAGGAGGAACTCGCCGAACGTGCGAGTGTCTCGCGCAGTACCATCCGCGACTTTGAGAACAGCCGCCATTGCCTGCATTCCGGGACAGCGGCCCAGGTCGTTGAGGCCCTTGAAGCGGGCGGAGCTCTTCTGATCCCGGCGGACGACGCCGGACCCGGGGTGCGGCTCCGGAGGCCGCTGCCCTAGGGCTCGGCCTATCGGCGAAGATCGGACCGCGGTTCCCGTCGATCTACGGGATCCGACGTCCTCAGCCGTTTCCGGGCGGGACCAGGTTCTCCGCTTCCTCGACTGCCGGAACGTCCCTGCTGCCTTCTGTGCGGTCGCGGTGGAGAGCGGCCCGGACGAGCAGCATCAGGGTCACCGGGGTGGTCAAGGTGACGAACGCGGCGATCAGGACCTCGTGGATGACAGGACGTGTCTCGAGGACGCTGAAATAAAGGGCGGATCCGATCAGGATGCTGGCCATGCCGAACGTCGTGCCCAGCGTGGGAGCGTGGACGCGGGCATAGAAGGTGCCGAGCCTCAAGAGTCCGACTGATCCGATCAGGGTCACGGCCGCCCCCACGAACACGAGGAGGGACGTCAGCAGCACCACCCAGCCGGGTAATCCGTCAGCCACGGTCATTCGATCACCTCTCCGCGCATGAGGAACTTGGCAAGCGCTACGGTCGAGACGAACCCGAGCAGGCCGATGACCAGCGCTGCCTCGAAGTACAGCGTGCTGCCGGTGCGGACTCCAAACGTGATCAGCATCAGCATTGCGCTCATGTAGAAGCTGTCGAGCCCAAGGATGCGATCCTGCGCCCGTGGGCCCATGACAAGGCGATAGGTGGTGCAGCACATCGCCAGGCCGAGCAGGACCTGGGCCGAGGTGATGGCCCATGCGAGGATGGCGAGAGCGCTCATTCGAAGATCTCCACCAGCAGTCGCTCGTAGCGGCCCTTGATCGTCCGGACCCACACCGTCTCGTCGACCAGATCCAACACATGCAGCAACAGCGTTCCTTTCGCTTCGTCGTAATTCACCCAGATCGTGCCAGGGGTCGAGGTGATGATGATGGCAAGGACTGCAAGCCCGTGGCGGCTGCGCAGGTCGAGTGGAATGGTCATGAATCCGGCGTTCACCCCAGGCTCCCTGGAGCGCACGATGATGCGGCCGACGGCGAGGTTCGAGCGGAGAATGTCCACCAACACGACGCCCAGAAGCCGCAAGGCTGCCCTGGGGCGGCGAACGCGGGGCTTCTCGGGCCGCAGGGCCGCCATTGCCCATGACGCGAGAACGGCGATCACGCTGCCGAGGATGACATGGCCGGCCGAGACCGACTGGTTGAGCAGCAGCCACAGTACCAGCAAGGCCAACGAGAGCAACGGGTAGGGCAGGACGCCATTCATGGGCGCCTCTCCCCATTGGCGGATCCGGCCTCTGGGGCGTTCAGCACACCCGTGACGTAGTCCTGTGGCGTCTGAAGGGCCTTTGTCGTTGCCTCCATGTAGCGCATGGCCGGTCCGCCGCCGATCGTGAGGCCGAGGCAGAGCAGCAGGAGGGTAAGCACCGGGGTCATCTCGATGACGCGCACCCGCGGGATGCTGTCGTCCATGCGGGCCCAGAAGCTGCTGATGCCGGACCGCGTCATGGCAATCAGCGTCGCCAAGCCCGACACGGTCAGGAGGGCGATCATTGTCCAGGTCGAGGCCTGAACCGCGGTGCCGTCCGTCTCGAGCATCGCCGCCATCAGGGCGAACTTGCCGATGAAGCCTGAGAAGGGCGGCAACCCGGCCAAGAGGAGGGCGCAGGCGATGAAACTTCCCCCGAGGGTGGCGATCGTTGCCGGGATGGCGATGCCGATCTTGTCCTCCAAGCCCTCGTCATCGCTTTCGCCATAGGCCTCCATGGTGACGGCAAGCACGTCGGCACCGGGGTCGCGGATGCGCTCGACCAGCTCCACGAGCAGGAAGAGGGCGGCGATGCCCAGGGTGGAGCTGACCAGATAGAACAACATGGCGCCGATGACCGCCCCGTCGCCGAGGCCGATGGCGGCGATCAGCGTCCCCGATGAGATGAGCACGCTGCATCCGGCGAGCCGCGGCAGGGTCTGCGAGGCCAGGATGCCCACGGTGCCGAACACGATCGTCAGCATCCCTATGACGAGCAGCCCATTGCCGCCGAATCCGGCGAGCTGACCCGCCTCCGGGCCGAACACCAGCGTCCACAGGCGCAGGATGACGTAGATCCCGAGCTTGCTCATGATCGCGAACATGGCGGCGGCCGGCGCGGAGGCGGCCGCATAGGTCGTTGGAAGCCAGAAGTTGAGCGGCCATGCTCCTGCCTTCATCAGGAAGGCGGTGCCGAGGATTGCCGCGGCGGCCGCAACGAGGGTCGCGTCCCCCGGCGCAAGAGTCGGAAGTCGGTTGGCAAGGTCCGCCATGTTGAGCGTGCCAGTGGCGCCGTAAGCCAAGCTGGCTCCGATCAGGAAGAGAAACGAGCCGGTCAGATTGATGGCGATGTAGGCCAGGCCCGCCCTGACCCGCACGATCCCATCCCCGTGCAGAACGAGGCCGTAGGAGGCGGCGAGCAACACCTCGAAGAATACGAATAGGTTGAAGAGGTCTCCAGTCAGGAAGGCGCCATTGAGCCCCATCAGTTGAAGCTGGAAGATCGAGTGGAACCGCGGCCCGGCACGATGCCAGCGAGCGAGCGAATACAGCAGCGAGGCGAACCCGAGGATGCTCGTCAGCACCAGCATCAGGGCGGAGAGCCGATCGAGCACGAGGACGATGCCGAAGGGCGCTGGCCAGTTACCGAGTTGGTAGACCCTTACGGATGCTACGCCCGCTTCAGCGGAGGGCATGTCGGCGAGGCGCAGCAGAAGGACGGAGACGACCAAGAGGGCAAGCGTCGTGGCGATACCGATCCCGCCCTTGAGGATGCGGCGGCGTTCGTTGAGGAGCAGCATCACGGCCGCCGAAACCAGCGGCAGTAGGATCGGCACGATGAGCAGGTGGTCGAGCATGCCTGTCATGGTGCGTCCTCCCGGCCGTCCACGTGGTCGGTGCCCGTGAGGCCGCGCGAGGCCAGCAGGACGACGAGGAACAGGGCCGTCATGGCGAAGCTGATGACAATAGCGGTGAGCACCAGCGCCTGAGGCAGCGGATCGGCATAGAACGCCGGGTCGATGGCCTCGGCGTTTTCCAGAACCGGCGGTGCTCCGATCCGCAATCGGCCCATGCCGAAGATGAACAGGTTCACCGCATACGACAGCAAGGAGAGACCAATGATGACCTGGAACGTGCGCGGGCGCAGCAGCAGCCACACGCCCGAGGCGGTCAGGATGCCGACCGCGAGCGCGAAGATCAGTTCCATCATGCGTCCTCCTTCGTCATGTCGGGCGTTGTGGCGGGGAGTGGCGGACGGGCGGCTCGCGGGATTCGGACTGACTGGTGCGCCAGGGCGATCAGGATCAGAACAGTGGAACCTACAACGACCGCGAAGACGCCGAGATCGAACAGCAGAGCGGTGGCGGCGGGCACCTGACCGATGCCAGGCAGGTCCAGGTACCGGAAATGGGACGTCAGGAACGGGTAGCCGAAGACCCAGGCACCCATGCCGGTGAAGGCGGCGCAGAGCAGGCCAAGCCCAATCCAACTGATGGGAAGGATCCGCAGCCGCGCCTCGATCCAGCGGGTTCCGCCCGCCATGTATTGCAGGATGAGGGCGATCGACATAGTGACCCCGGCCGCGAACCCTCCACCCGGCAGGTCGTGACCGCGCAGGAAGAGATAGATCGCGACCACGATGATCACTGGGAACAACCATTGCATGATCACCGCGGGGATCGTGAGATAGTCGGCGAGGGTGTCGCCCTCGGTGCGGGCTGGGTTGGCCCTGTCATAGGCATCCTGCACCCGCTGCTGCTCCGGCGCCTCGACGCTTTCCGGCGCCGGGCGGAAGCGGCGCAGGAGCGAGAAGACCGTGATCGCCACCACGGCAAGCACCACGATCTCGCCGAAGGTGTCGAAGCCGCGGAAGTCGACCAGGAGGACGTTGACGACGTTGCGGCCGCCGCCCTCCGCGTAGGCGTTCTCGATGAAGTAACGCGAGATGGTGTCGGGGAGCGGCCGCGTCAGCATCGCATAAACGATCAGGGTCATGCCCGCGCCGGCTGCGACGGCGAGCATCAAGTCCCGGGCACGCCGAGTTCTGGCCTGGAATCCGATCGCGAGACCTTCGCCAGCGGTTTCGATCCGCTTCGGCAGCCAGCGCAGGCCAAGCAGGATCAGCACGGTCGTGACGATCTCGACGAGAAGCTGGGTGATGGCGAGATCAGGCGCCGAGAACCAGACGAAGGTGATGCAGGTGACGAGTCCGGCTCCGCCCATCAGGACCATGGCCGCGAGCCGGTGGTACTTGGCCTGGTGGGCCGCGCCGATGGCGCACAGCCCCCCGACGATCCAGAGCAGGAGGAAGGCGGGGTCGAAGCCCGTGGCTGGCCGGGAGCCTGCCTCAAGCCCTTGCCGGTAGAGCGGCCAGAGCGCCGCGAGCACCGCAAAGGCCACCAGCAATCGCAGTTGCGGCTGAAGCCGCTGGGTGCCGAACAGGCGCTCCAGGGAACGTGCCCATTTCCATGACAGGGTGACGAGCACCCGCTCGAAGATACGCTGGCCCTTGAGATGACGTACCAGGGGTGGGCCGTCGATGCCCTTCTTCAGATATCCCTGCAACAGCCAGTACAGGAAGACCCCACCGCCCAGGGCGATCATGCTCATGAGCAGGACCTCGTTGAAGCCGTGCCACACGGCCAGACTGTAAGGCGGAGTATCGGGGCCCAGGACCGCACGCACTGCCGTGGCAAGGAAGGGCTTGATGGTCATCGCCGGGAGGATGCCGACGAGCAGGCATGCCAGGACAAGGAACTCGACGGGAAAGCGCATCCAGTGCGGCGGCTCATGCGGCTTGCGTGGCAGATCGGTTGCGGGCGGGCCGAAGAACACGCCATGGATGAACCGCAGGGAGTAGGCGACGCTGAAGGCGCTCGCCAGCATGGCGAAGTACGGCAGGGAATGGTCGAGAAGCGAGTCGATGTGGAACGCCGCGGCCTCAGCAAAGAACATCTCCTTGGAGAGGAAGCCGTTGAGCAGGGGCACGCCGGCCATGGCGGCGGCCGCGACCATCGCCAAGGTCGCTGTGATCGGCATGAACCGGAACAGCCCGCTCAGGCGCCGGATGTCGCGGGTGCCGGACTCGTGGTCGATGATGCCGGCGGCCATGAACAGCGATGCCTTGAAGGTCGCGTGGTTGATGGTGTGGAAGATCGCCGCGACGGTGGCGAGCGGGCTGCTGAGGCCGAGCAGGAGGGTGATCAGGCCCAGGTGACTGATGGTGGAATAAGCGAGCAGACCCTTCAGGTCCTGCTGGAAGATGGCCGCGTAGGCCCCCAGGACCAATGTGCAGAGGCCAGCCGTCACCACGATGTAGAACCAGGCTTCCGTGCCGGACAACACCGGCCAAAGCAGGGTGAGCAGGAACACGCCGGCCTTCACCATGGTGGCCGAATGGAGATAGGCCGAGACCGGCGTCGGGGCCGCCATGGCGTGCGGCAGCCAGAAATGAAACGGGAACTGGGCGCTCTTGGTCAGGGCCCCAAGCAGGACCAGGATCAGGGTCGGCAGGTACAGGCTGCTGGCGCGGATCTGATTGCCCGAGGCCAGCACTTGGTCGAGGTCGTAGCTTCCGACGATGCGGCCGATCAGCAGGACGCCAACGAGCAGGCACAGCCCGCCGGTGGCCGTGACCGTCAGGGCCATGCGAGCGCCATCGCGGGCGCTGGCGTTGTGATGCCAGTAGCCGATGAGAAGGAACGAGAACAGGCTGGTCAGTTCCCAGAAGAAGACCAGCTGAATGAGATTGCCGGACAGGACGATGCCCAACATCGCACCCATGAAGGCGAGCAGGAACGCGAAGAAGCGCGGCACCGGGTCGGTGGGCGACATGTAGTAGCGGGCATAGAGCGCGACCAGAAAACCGATGCCGGTGACCAGCATGGTGAACAGCCAGGTGAAGCCGTCCATCCTCAGGGTGAAGTCGAGACCGAGGGTCGGCAGCCACTCGACACTCATACGCAGAACAACGCCGCGGTGAACGGCCGGGAATTGAACGGCCGTCAGGATAGTGCCGCACAGGGCGATGCCTCCGGCCAGGGAGGCGGCGCCGTTCCTGGCGTCCTGCCGCAGGAAGGCGGCAACGAGGCTCCCGATGAAAGGAAGGGCGACGATGGCCAGGAGGGGCGTGCCACTGGACATGGTTTAGGTGGTCTCCTTCCGGGTGGGGAGCGCGGGAAAACTCCAGAACTGGGGCGATATCGCCCAATATGGTTGACATTGATATCCGGGTGCAAGGGTAGGATCCGGAAAAACTAACATCTGGGCCCCTTGAGGCCGAAGTCGACCGATGGCGCCGGCACGGTCTTCCTGGCACCACCTCGACCCTGCAGCCCCTGTGGCCCATCGGTCGCCTTGCATCGGTCGCCTTGCACGAGACCCGGAGGCACGTGTGTGCATCGCCTCACTCGGACGATCACGTGGCTGGCTCCCTGTCGGCATCGGCGATGTGCGTGTCGGAGAGGACGACCACCGGGGCACCGACCGGGACGCGGCTGTACAGGTCGAGAATGTCGGGATTGAGCATGCGGATGCACCCGCTCGACACCGCCTCGCCGATGGTGCCGGGCCGCTCCGGGGTGTCGTAGGCGACTTCACGCCGGAGAAACTGCGGATCGACCATCGCGATGTCGGTGGCCGGGAGCGGAAACTTCTCGCTCGGCTGCGGCCCGTACATGGCGACGTAGGTCGGATGCGGTGCCTTGAGATCGGTGTGCTGAGGCGGCTGTGTCGAGACGCAGCCCGCCAGTGTCAGAGCCAGCAGGATGATGCCGACCGCTGCGGGGTGCATGGATGCGTTCTGACGGGGGAGGGGACGAGAAAGAGACATGGATATTTTGCTTTTTGATGGGGAGGTGAAGAGGATGACATCCGCCCGCCCGCAGCCGCCCAAATCCGTGATGGATGTGTGCGGTTCACGAGCGGGGAGTGGGCAGTCGGAGCGAGGCGGGGTTCAGCCAGTGAGCGTTTGCGCCGGGTTACCGGGCGTGCTGCTGGTCAACGGGCGCGGGTTCGCAAACCAGAATGGCCCGGCGTCGGTGCGCATGAGGATGGCGTGGGAAAGGCATGATCAGGCTCCGAAAGGCTCCGCACGCGGATGGCATGCGAGCCCCCTCTGTCATTGGCCTGAGAGCTTCATCGCAGCCTGCGATCGGCGGCGACTTACACCGTGGGCGGGAGCAGGGCACTCCGCTTTTCAGAGTGTTGCACTAACAAGCGGTCCTCGGTGCCTGAGAGTTTCCGGGGCGGTTGCTCCTTCGGCGGCCAGCACGCTGGCTCTCTCCCGCTTGCAGCGCTTCGAAACCTAAGCCGGTTTGGGGCGGAATTGTGAAGCTTGAACGCAACCCGGACCGCTTGCTGCCGATCTGAGTCAGAAGGCGCCGCCATGTTGCGGGAAGGGCACACGTTACGCGGCAGCCACGGCGTTCAGGGGCCGTCGCCGGGGCGATTCCAGCGGCGGTCAGGCGGATGCGACAAAAGCTCCAAAACCCTTGAAGCAACCAGCAACACGCAATAAATCATCATCTGTTGAATTATTTCGCGCGATGTTCAATCGGCATGGGAGAAGGATGATGAAATCGGCACTTTCCCGCTGGGACCAGGTCATGGTGCCGGATGAAGTCATTCCCAAGTGGGCCTGTTTCATTGTCGGCACCACCTTCTTCGCACTGAGCATCCTTGCCTTCGCCAATCTGCTGGTCGGTGCCGCGCCACCGGTTCGTTTCGTCGGTGCCATGATGGCCCTCGGCGCCGTGGCCCTGCTCCTTCATGCCATCCTCGTGATTGGCCGGAGCGGCTTCTATCCATGGCTGTTCAGCGGCATCCTCTACGGGGCCGCGGGCCTGATCGTTTACCTCGATCCGGGACTGGCCTCCGTGCCGTCGCTCCTCGGGCTCGTGCTCGCGCTCGGCATGTCGGGTAGCCTGCGCATCCTGACCGGCGTCCGGCTTCGGCCGCAGGTTGGGTGGAGATGGCTGGTGCTGTCGGGCGGCATCACTATCGCAGCAAGCGCGGTGGTCGCCATGGGGTGGCCCGTGGATCATGGGTGGCTGTTCGGTGCAGTGCTCGCGGCAGACCTCAGCGCCCAAGGTGTCGCGGCGATCGCGTTCGGGCTGGCGCTCAGGCCTCGAGGAGACCGGCTATGACCCGGGCCATGCAGCCCGTTCAGCGGCGACGCGGCCGGCCCCGGAAGTCGGAAAGCTCGCCGCACGACGGGATCCTGCAAGCCGCGTCGAGGGCATTTGCCCAGGGCGGATATGACGGCACCAACCTACGACGGATCGCGGCCGATGCCGGCATCGACGTGGCCCTGATCGCCCATCATTTCGGCTCCAAGCTCGATCTCTGGAAAGCCGCCGTGGACAGCCTCGCTACGCGGCTGTTGTTGGCGTACGAGGATGGGCCCGCTGCAACCACCGATGCCGACGTCGCGGATCGGGTCCGCTACGCCCTGCGTCACCTCATCCGGGTCAACAGCGACTTGCCCGAACTCGGCCTGCTGGTGAGCCAGGAGATGCACCAGGCCGGCGAGCGTCGCGATTACCTCTACGAACGCCTCGTGAGGCCGCACCACGACCTTCTGGTGCCACTCATCCGCGAGGCCATTGCGGCCGGCGTCATCCGACAGCAGGATCCGGAGATGCTGTTCTTCCTCCTTGTGACGTCGATCTCCACCTCGTCAGCACTCCGGCCGCTGATCGCACGCTTCTCCGAGATGGCCGGAAGCAGGGAGCGGTTCCAGGACGCGTTGGAGCAGAGCGTCATGGCAAACGTGCTGGCGCTTTAGCCCACCCTATTCATGAGACATGTTGATGTTTGCCGTTCTGGACTGCGATCGCGGGCGCTCGTTGCGTCTGTTTCATCGCGATGAGGTCTGGAATATGGGGAACGCGTTGGCAGGAGTT